>JADFWK010000202.1 GCA_015223015.1 Pseudomonadota bacterium | reverse complement strand
TAGCAAAAGGAGGTAACAAAATGAGAGGAAAATTAGGTTTAAGAAGTTTTGTTCTATTGGGGAGTATTTTGGCCATTTCACTTGTTCTGATGCCTGTTCATGGTGAGGCACGGAACATCAAGGTCGGGCTTGTCGATTGCTACTCAGGCGGGGCTACAACCTTTACCTATGATGTTCGCGATGCCTTCAAACTGGCTATGGATAAGGTGAACTCAAAAGGTGGGATACTTGGCAAAAAAGTTGTGATCACCACAAGAGATACCAAATTCAAGGTGGATATCGGTATCAGCGTGACCAAAGAACTGATAATGAGGGAAGAAGTGGATATTCTCGTCGGCACCATCAACAGTTCTGTTGCCCTTGCCATAGGCGAGATAGTCAAAAAGGAGAAAATACCCTTCTTCTGCACATTTTCCAAGAGCGCCAAGATAACCGGGGAGAAAGGGCAGCGCTATGTTTTCGCTATTACCGAAAATACAACGATGATCGGCAAGGCCGCTGCGGCCGGCCTGGCTAAAAAGCCATACATCAAATACTGGATCGCCGGTGATGACTATGAATACGGCCATGCACTCGGTGATGGTGTCTGGACAAACCTCAAGAAACTCAAATCTGATGTAAAACTGATAGGGCAGTCTTGGTGGAAGGTCGGAGAGCCCGAACTGACACCCTACCTCACCGCCATTATGGCTGCAAAACCTGATGCGGTTATTTTCGCGACCGGTGGCGCCAGCATGGTAAATATTATGAAGGCATCAAAGGCAACCGGATTTTCAGAGAAAATTCCCATGTTTGTGCACACCGGTACGGAGCTTAGTACATTAATGCCCTTAGGCCAGGAGGCCCCTGCGGATGTGCTGGGTACTTCGAATTACTACTTCTATTATCCGGATACCCCTGAAAACAAGGCATTTGTTAAGGAGTTCGAGAAAGCGTACAAAAGGTATCCCAGGGTGGGCGCTCTCTATGGCTACCTTACGGCGCAGTATATAATCAAGGGTTTTGAAAAGGCAGGAAGCATCAATACCGAAAAACTAATTGATGCATTAGGGGGATTGACTGTTGACAGCCCAGTAGGTCGTGTAGAGATGCGTGCCTGCGACCATCAGGCTCAACTGCCCATGTTCATTGGTGTAACCAAAAAGTCTCCGAAATATCCTTTCTTCATTGCTTCGGATATTAAAACCATTCCGGGGCCTGAAACCATGCCGACTTGCGAAGAAGTCAGCAAGGCACGGAGCAACAAATAGTATGTAGTTGACGGGGGTCGGGAATGCAATTGTTCCCGACCCCCGGTTTATGTTAGGCGCCTGATTAGAGAGGAGGAATCGACGTGGATATTGCGTCAACTTACGGCCTGCCTGAGATCGCGTTGCAGCTGCTGGTCGGGCTTAGTCGATCAATGATCTTGTTTATTATTGCTGCCGGGCTGAGCCTTATCCTTGGAGTTCTCAGGGTTCCGAATATCGCCCACGGCTCCCTATACATGATAGGGGCCTTTGCAGCATATACGGTAAACACGGTTATCGGTGGAGCTGCAGGATTCTGGCTATCCTTGATTCTGGCTCCGCTTTTTGTGGCTCTCCTGAGCCTCATAGCAGAAAGAGCCCTGTTCTGTCATCTCTATGAAAGAGAGCACCTCATGTTGCTCCTGTTTACCTTTTCCCTTATGCTTATTCTTGGTGACATGGTAAAACTTTTATGGGGAGTGGACTATAAATCAGTTACAGCACCGAACGTTCTCAAAGGCGCACTCATGATATTCGGCCTGCCGTTTCCTAGATACAATCTCTTCCTGCTTATCATTGGTCCTATCGTAGGCTTTGGCCTGTGGCTGTTTGTAAGCAAGACCAGGATAGGTAAGATTTCGAAAGCTGCATCTGTTGACAGGATGATGGTAGGGGCTTTGGGCATCAATGTGAGCTGGGTATTCTGCACTGCATTTGTGATAGGTTGTTTCCTTGCCGGACTTGGCGGGGCCTTGGTTGCCCCTACGATGGGTATCACCCTGGGAATGGATCATACGATAATCATGGAGGCATTTCTTATCGTCGTGATAGGCGGGCTTGGTAATATCTGGGGCGCTCTGGTTGGGGCTCTCATCTTTGGGATAACCCATTCCCTTGGCGTTATGTTGCTGCCTCAATTTGCAATAATTTTTCCATACCTTGCAGTAGTTATTGTACTCATAATCTGGCCCAGGGGCCTGCTGAAATCGGTTTGGTAATGGAGACAATCATGTTTAAAGGAATGATTCACAAAAAAACGGCATTGGCCTTGGTTGCCATCTTGCTTGTAATGCTTATTCTACCGCATATGATTCCACGGTTTTATGTATATTTGATCGCCTCGATTCTTGTGATGGCCCTGCTTGCCATGAGCCTCAATTTGGTGGTTGGTTTTGGTGGTCTGTTCCAGTTCCATCATGGCGTCTTTTTTGGGGTAGGGGCATATGCCGTCGCATTGCTATTGACAAAGACAACCCTTCCAAAATGGATATGCTTTATTTCGGCTCCTTTTGTGGCAGCCCTGGCAGGTCTGATCATTGGTCTGATTTGCATACGATTAAGTAAACTATATTTTGCAATGATTCAGATCTCGTTAGGCTCACTGCTCTGGGCACTGGCCTTCAGGTGGTATGGTTTTACCGGCGGAGATGACGGCATACATGGTATCCCCATTCCATCAGCCATGTCAGGGGTTAGTAATTCCTATTATTTTATCCTTATCATTTTTGTGCTTTGCATTATTGCTCTGTTTTTTATCTTAAAGTCCCCGTTCGGCAGCACACTTCAGGCAGCACGTGACAATGCCCAGCGATGCGAGGCAATCGGTGTCTTTGTTAAGCGTCACCAGTTGTTTGGAATCATAATCGCCAGTTTTTTTGCCGGAGTTGCTGGTGTCCTTTTTGTGGTGCTCGAAGGGTCTGTATTTCCCGACCTGCTGTTCTGGGTCCTGTCACTTGAGATCCTGATAATGTGCCTCTTGGGCGGCTGGTTTACCTTTGCCGGGCCAATTATTGGGGCCGCGCTCATGTTATCCTTGCGAACGTTCATTGGAATACATACCGAGTACTGGACCTTGATTCTAGGGATCATATTAGCACTGCTTATTTTTTTCCTGCCCCAGGGTGTATGGGGGTATTTCCAGGAGAAATGGACGCTCCGGAAAGAAGCGGTTGCTGAAAGGGGGCAATAGATATGCTGCGTGTCGATAATTTGATAAATTCGTTTGGTGACTTCAAGGCTGTAGACGGTGCCAACCTGACCGTTAAAGAGGGTGAAATTGTGGCGGTAATCGGTCCCAATGGAGCCGGCAAGACCACTTTGTTTAATCTCATTACCGGACACCTGAGGCCCGACAGCGGCAGGATATCCTTTAAGGGAGAAGATATCAGCGGCTTGCCCCCTTATACCATCTGTAAGAAAGGAATTGCCCGATCATTTCAATTGCTCAATATTTTCCCACGGCTGACTGTTTTTGAAAACGTCCAGGTGGCGGTGTTGTCCCAGCACAACAGGAGTCTAAACCTTTTCAGCCCGGCCAGAAATATGCTGATAGAGGAAACAAACCGTATTCTGGAAAACGTCGGCCTTTTGGATAAGGCTCATGAAATAGCCGGGGCATTCTCACATGGAGACCAGAAGATATTGGAGATAGCCATAGCACTGGGCAATGAACCGGAATTTCTTATCCTGGATGAGCCCACTGCCGGCATGTCTCCGGAAGAAACGACCGCAACCATGGGGCTTGTAAAACGTCTGACCGTCGAACAGGGCTTGACCCTCCTGTTCTGCGAACATGACATTGATATCGTGTTCTCTACGGCAGATCGTATTATGGTAATGCAGCAGGGAAAGACGATTAGTGAAGGAACACCGGATGAGGTCAGGCAAAACGAGCAGGTCCAGCAGGCATACATAGGAGGTGACTAATGCTTGAAGTAACCGGAATCCAAACTTTCTACGGTTTGAGTCATATCCTCTTTGATGTCTCCCTGAAAGTTAAAGCCGGAGAGGTGGTATGCCTTCTGGGACGAAACGGAGCAGGAAAGAGCACGACCATAAAGAGTATTATGGGTATTGCGCCGCCCAAGCAAGGGAGCATTCTGTTTAAGGGAGAAGAGGTGGCAGGCAAAAAACCTTACATACTTGCTCGCAAGGGAATGGGTTATCACCCTGATGATAGAAGGATCTTTGCTGACCTTACAGTGGATGAGAATCTGGAGATTGCGGAAAAGGGATACGTTGAAGGTGAGGGATGGAACAAGGAAAGGGTTTATGACTTTTTTTCCGCTCTCAAACATATCCGGCGCCGAAGAGGCGGTGTGCTCAGCGGCGGTGAGCAGAAGATGCTGGCAATCGGCAGGGCCCTGATGGGCAACCCCGAGCTTCTGCTCTTAGATGAGCCTACTGAAGGTCTTGCCCCTGTAATGGTGCGTGCCCTGGAGGAGCAGCTTTTGAAGTTGAAAGAAACGGGCCTCACTGTGCTCCTGGCGGAACAAAACCTTGTGGCCACACTGAAATTGAGCGACAGGGGCTATATTATTGACAATGGCCGGATTCGTTTTGAAGGGAGTGTTCAGGAATTGAGAGAAAATGAGGAGGTGCGGAAAAAATATCTGCTGATTTAATGCAACCGATTACATTTGAAAGACAACTTACTTTATCATGAAAAGCGCATTCATTTTTCATAGACATAAAAAAATACCCTTTGAAATCCCCTC
>JADFWK010000201.1 GCA_015223015.1 Pseudomonadota bacterium | reverse complement strand
GATATTAAATGCTTTATTGTCATTCCCGCGTAGGCGGGAATCCAGATAAATGGGAAAATTCGACTTTTTACGAAACCATCAACTTTGGATTTTGACATTTGTCATTTTTAATAATTAGATATATGTGTTTTAATGAAACGATATACTGGGCAGTAAGCACCCACCTAATGCACTTTTTCTCCTTACTCCTTACTGCATACTCCCTACTATCCTCAATCTCTCTTGATAGTAGAGAGCCCGTCCAGGTATGGTCTTAGGGCCTCAGGAATATTCACGCTTCCGTCGGGTTGCTGATAGTTCTCCAGGATTGCCACCAGTGTCCTTCCAATTGCCAGACCTGAGCCGTTAAGGGTATGGACCAGTTCTGTGCCACTTTCCTTTTTTCTCTTAAAGCGAATATTTGCCCTTCTGGCCTGGAAGTCTGTAAAATTACTGCATGAGGATATCTCTCTATAGACCTCCTGTTCAGGGAGCCAGACCTCGAGATCATAGGTTTTAGCAGCAGAAAAGCCGAGGTCACCGCTACACAAGGAAACCACTCTATAGGGAAGCTCCAGACGCTGTAAGATCTCCTCTGCATCAGCAGTGAGAGATTCCAATTCCCCGTCTGAATCTTCAGGGCAGCAGAATTTAACCAGTTCCACCTTGTTAAATTGGTGCTGCCTGATAAGGCCCCGTGTATCTTTTCCGTAGGAGCCGGCCTCTGATCTAAAGCATGGAGTATAGGAAACATACCTGATAGGAAGTTGATCGGATGACAGGATTTCATCCCTGTGTATATTCGTAACCGGCACCTCAGCCGTTGGAATGAGAAAGAGGTCCCAGCCATCTACCTTGAACAGGTCCTCTCTGAACTTGGGAAGTTGACCGGTTCCGGTCATACTATCCGAATTCACAAGAAATGGTGGCAGGATCTCGACGTAGTCATGATGGTTGATGTGGATATCAAGCATGAAATTGATCAACGCCCGCTCTAATGTAGCACCTATACCACGCTGAAGCGAGAATCTGCTCCCGGCAATCTTAGCTGCTCTGGAAAAATCAAGGATGTTAAGCCTTTCTCCAATCTCCCAATGAGGAAGGGGGTTAAAAGCAAACTCTCTAATCGTGCCCCACTTCCGTATAACAGGATTATCATCTGCGCTTTCACCCACTACCACTGATTCGTGGGGCATGTTGGGGATAAGCATCAAAACCTTATTCACCTGATCTACGACACCGGGGAGTTCGGTCTCAATTTCCTTTATCTCTTTGGAGACTGTCTTCATTTCAGCAACAAGGGATGATGTATCCTCTCCATTCTTTTTCATAGCCGCTATCTTGTCAGACACCTTATTGCGACGATGCCTGAGCTGTTCAAGGCCTGACAGGATGGAGCGTCTCTTCTCATCCAGAGATTGAAAGTCGGAAAGGTCAAGATTATACCCTCTGTTTTCAAGCATACCCTTTACCAGATCCAGGTTTGACCGGACAAATTTCAGATCAAGCATCCTGCCTCCTGACGGTTCGTTGAGTTCTTTGAGTTTATTGGGTTTATTGGGTTCATGAGGTGTAACCTCGTAACTGAGCCCATCTAAGCATTCACGGTATTCATAGATGGGTTTACAGCTTTTCGTAGTCTCTCCAAATCCTTATTCCTTCCCATGGCAATAAGGATATCACCAGATTTGATCTTTGTTCTTGAGGAAGGATTAAATAGTATTTCACCATCTTTTTCCTTTATTCCAATAATGATAACGTCCATCTCCTGTCGAATACCAGAATCAACCAAGCTCCGATTAGCTAAGCGGGAATCCTCGCCTACGGTTATCTCCTCAATGGCGAGTTCAAAGCTCTGATCATGGACAGCAGACTCCAGGAAATCACTCACCGTCGGTCTAATAATCGCCTGCACCATTCGCCGCCCGCCTAGTATATAAGGCAGAATCACCTTGTTTGCACCTGCCCGAAGAAGCTTTCGCTCACTAGCCTCATCCTCTGCCCTCGAAAGGATATAGAGCCGGGGATTTAATCCACGGGCAGTAAGACAGATGTAGACATTCTCTGCATCAGATGATACCACTGACACCAATCCCTTGGCCTTTTCTATACCAGCCTCTAACAAGGTCTCTTCGTGCGTTGCATCGCCTTGCAGATAGAGAATTTCATCCTGCTCTAACTCTTCCTGTACGTGTTCATCCTTTTCGATAACCATCAGGGGTATTGCTTTGCGGGTAAGCCCTTTGCAGATAATGCTTCCAATCCTGCCATAGCCACAGATAATATAGTGATCTCTCAGAGATTTTATTTTTTTGCTCACTTTTCTCCTCCCGAGGACTGACCTGATCTCGCCTGCTACCAGGGTCTCAGCAACTAAACCAACAATGTAGGTTATTGTAAAGAGGCCAAAAACAATCAAAAGGACGGTAAAGACACGGCCACCAGGCCCTATTTCACGTACCTCACCGTAGCCAACCGTAGAAAGGGTGATAATAGTCATGTAAAGGGAATCTAGAAAATTCCATCCCTCTATCCACGTATACCCAAAAATCCCAAATAAGACCACCACAAGAAACATGAGGATGGAGAACAGCAGTTTTTTTGGTACATTCATTTACGCGATAATGCCCTTTGGGTTGATACGATAAAAAAGGGTATACATAACTCTGGACAAGAAAAACACGGTATCAGAAAATCTGCTGGTTCGGGACATAGGAATTTTTGGGCAACTTACTTTCCGGCAGGGGAAGAACTGACTGCTTCTACCGTAAATTCGCTCATATCCTCAGGCAAGCTACTAAAAATCACTACAAAGGGAATGGAAGAGTTGGGAAGCACATTGGTATTCATCTTGTTTTTGCCAAGCTTATCACTAAGCCTCTTATCTATCTCTTCCACGGACAGGGATTTCAGCTCCTTATCGGTGAGAGGGTGACCTGCGAAGACAACCTTACTTGAAACTGCCGCGCGCTTAGAATCCAGGATGTTAGATCTGATCCTGATAAAACTCCTTCTATCAGGGTACTTATTGGTTACCCACCCTTTAACTACAAAGAGCTTACCTGCCTTCGGCGAATTCACAAAAGAACCGCTCAAGTCCTTAAAGGACAGTCGTTTGTTCCCCACATCAAAGGCCTGTTTCTTAGGCGGGGTCTTTTTTAGAAAAGGAACATAGTCAGAAAGAAAATCGGGCTTATACTTGATCGAGAGACCGACGGCGGCGATCACAAGGAGTACCAGCAAAAGGGCCATCCTCAATCCTGTTCTGCGTTTCTTTTTAACAACGGGTTGGGGTCTGACCGGTATTCTGGGCTCTTCTACCACTTCTTCCTTTTCCCATTCATCCTGGGCTACGACCCGCTTTTCAACCTGCTTTGCCCTGCCCATTGCCGTTCGAATCTCTCCCTTCTCCTCTTTCTCCATTTCAAAGTCTTCATCTTCATCAAAAATAGGCAAATCCTCAATAGATATCGGTTCTATCTGTTCGTCATACTCTTGGATCATCGTTTTACTAAAATCGGTGCCTTGGACCACCTCTTCAGGGGGCTCTTCAGGAGGTTTTACCTCCGTCTCCGCAGACGGTCCCGGCTTTATCTCTTCTATGGTCTCTACAGGAATTTCCTCAATCTGTAATTCTGCTTCCACAGGAAAGGCAGTAAACACATGTTTGCACATAGAGCATCGAACCTTTGATCCGGTTTTTTTCAGAAGGCTTTCGTCAAGGTTAAATTTAGTGCGGCACTTCTCGCATTCAATAATCATGTTTACTCTCCTAAGATTTATCCCTCATGTCCAAACTAAGGATATAGGGCAAGTACCGAAACTCTTCATTATAATCCAGGCCATAGCCAACTAAAAAACCTTCTTTTATCTCAAAGCCCCAGTAGTCTATCTGTATTTCTTTCTCCCTTCGCTCAAGCTTATTGATCAAGGCACAGATCTTGACAGATTCGGGCTTTTTTTCCTTAATATGGTTAGCCAGGTGACACAGTGTTAATCCTGTATCAACAATATCTTCAATAATGATTACCGGTTTCCCTTCAATCGGTACCTCAATATCCTTTGTTAGTGTAATCTTGCCACTTGATACATCCTGTGAACCGTAACTGGCTACCCTCACAAAATCTATTTTCAGCGGAATAGAGATCTCCCTCACAAGGTCAGCAAAAAAAACAAACACACCGTTTAATACACCTACAAGTACTGGCTCTCGGCTCCGGTATTCCTGGGTGATATTGCGTCCGAGCCTCCTCACCTGTTGCCGGATTTTTTTCTCTGGAATCTTTTCTAATATATGGTACTGTCCAATCAAAAGGGCTTTTCCCAGATCTATGCCTAATCTTGTACAAATATTGAATATCCAAGCAAATGTCAACTAATATTCATTAGTACCACGTCATAGTCAAACCCAAACAGGCTGTTGCCCAAACGGAAATCCCTTTGAGCGGTCATTAAAACTTTTTTTCCCGACAAGTCGGGCCTGGAGGGAGCCTTAGATTTGTCAAAAAACGTTTTAGACCCAGTGAAAAGGGATTTCGGCAACAGCCTGCAAGCTATTGACTTTCAACCTTATTGGCGGGTTAGGGGTGATTTTTCTATTTTTGAGTAAATTACCTGATTGAAAATACCGTTCTTTTGTCACTAATAATCACGTTCGTATCAATCTCAGAAACAAAACCCGATAACCAACAACCTAACAGATAGCGAGCATCTTTCTTTTTTGCGAAGACATCTGGGCTTATTCTCATTGACAACACAAAGCCCTGTAGCTACTATTTCGCAAAATATTTTTCACCAGCATTCATACTATCGTTAACCTATATGGTAGTTCATGAAAGAGGTTTCTCCATGGAAAATGCAGTAAAAATAACCAGGACAGAATCCCATATCATATCCCTCATACAAAAAATCCCTATTCTCTCTTACTACGCTCCCTCTAGAGGCTGGTCGTTTCTAATAAGCTGGGGACACCGCTTGGCTGGACTGACACTTGTTGGTTACATGTTTGCTCATATCTATACCCTATCCCTTTTGTTTCACCCAGCCACCTTTGATGCGGATATGAGATTTTTGGATCACTTCGTCTTTTCCTTTCTTGAATGGTGCGTTGCCATCCCCGTGATTTTTCACTCCTTGAATGGTGGAAGGCTAATCCTCTACGAGCTGTTTCGTGTCAGAGCAGAAGAGATAGTGATACGATCCATG
>JADFWK010000200.1 GCA_015223015.1 Pseudomonadota bacterium | reverse complement strand
TCGGGAGAGCTGCGGCTTCCCCCACTGATAAGTCGTGAAAAGCACAGCGGCCTCCCACCAGTCACAACAGAAAAGACCTCATGACCATCCTAGACCCTTCTCGGTTATGTCCAATGCAAGCAATAAAATGCTCTGCTTGGTATCACTTACTAGCAAAATACATACCACTTTATCATGGCGAGTCTCAAAGTCCTTAACTATTTGATTATTCAGAATAATTTGATGATTGGGTAGCAGATTTGAACAAGTATGTAGGCCATTTTGGGTGGGTCAAAATAGGTTAGGTGATGTATTCTGTGCTAATTCATATGCATCTCTCTTAGATTTCGCTTCAAGGTCGAAAGCGAGATACCTAAGTTCCTCGCGGTCAGGCTTTTGTTTCCGGAATAGGCCTTCAGGGCAGAACTAATGTGACGTTTTTTCACCTCCTCAAGTGAAATAGTATCTTGACTACTCGCACCCCTCTGTTCCCTCTTTGACAACGCCTGATCAAGATTATTCTGAAGCAAGAGATCCGCGGGCCTTATTTCACTACCCTGAAGCAGGAGAGAAGCCCTTTCAATCACATTCCGAACCTCTCTCACATTGCCAGGCCAAGGATATTTCATCATTTTCTCTATATGACTATCAGGAATCCTGACAGGCTTCCTGCATAAGTGCTCCACAAAATAGCCTGCTATTTCTGGTATGTCCTCTGGATGCTCACGCAAAGGTGGAACGTTAATATTGATGACAGCCAAGCGATAGTAGAGATCTTTTCGAAAGCTCCTTTTCTCTATGGCTTCTTCTAAGTCCTGGTTAGTGGTGGCTATGATTCTTACATCAACGGATATAGTTCGGCCACTTCCTATTCTTCGAACCCGCTTATCATCCAGCACCGTAAGCAATTTGCTCTGGAGGTGTATGGGGATTTCCCCAATCTCATCCAGTACCAGCGTTCCGCCGTCTGCCAGCTCAAAGATTCCTTCACGGCGGGTATCTGCACCGGTAAAGACACCTTTTTCGTGGCCAAAATATTCAGCCTCCATCAAATTCTCGGGGATAGCAGAGCAGTTGATAGTGAGAAACGTTTCCCGCTTATCCTGAAGATCGTGGATTGCCCGAGCCACTACATTTTTGCCTACCCCGGTTTCTCCTGTGATCAGCACATTGGCTTCAGAGCCAGCGGACAGCTCTATCTGTTCTTTGATTCTTTTCATGACCTCAGAAGAACCAATCAGTTTTTGCTCCTGGCTCGCTTTTTGCCTTTCATAATCCTGAGCTCTAAGCCTTCCTTCCAGATGGACGCTCTTGACAGCTAAATCCATGGCAATCAGAAGCTCGTCCAACTCGAAAGGTTTGGAAAGATAATTAAAGGCCCCGGTTTGCATTGCCTCAACCGCATAGGGAACCGTAGCGTATGCGGTCATGAAAATAATCTTGGAGTTGGGGTTAATCTCCAAAACTCTTTCGCAAACCTCAATCCCTCCCATATCAGGTAACCTTTGATCCAATAAAACGAGAGAGGATTGATGGCTCTCAAAACCTTCTATCCCCTCTCTTCCGTTTGTGGCAGTGTGGACACGAAAACCCTTGCTCATGAGGAAGTCAGAGAGAGAAGCAGTAAAAAGAACATCATCGTCAACAATCAATATGTCCAAGGCCTTGTTCATATCTACGCAAACCATTCTTATGATGATCAGGCTGGCGCACTTTCCTGTGCCCAGGGATCATCCTAGTTCCCTTTCTCCGGCATCTCTCCTCTGCCATGTTCCTTACTGCAGTCCTGGGAAAACCATGAGATAATCGGTGTCCTATTTGATCACCGTGACAGCCGGTATCCAGACAGAGCTTGAGCCCTTTATTGGTAACTCTTCAGGTAGCCACAAAGGCACCAAGACACAAAGGCTAAATATGAGTTTATCACCTTATCTGAAAAGCAAGAAGACAATGTGCCCCTCATAAAAAGGGTATTAAAACAATAGTTTTCTAATCTTAGTGGCTTTGTGTCTTAGTGGCTGAATATTAGCCTTTATTGTATCTTGTCGGTACCTGTTAGCAAAAACATAAGAGGAAAACCCTCCCTTTTATCTTTTTCTCACCGCCACTTACCTCTTTCCCTTAAACTCCAGCATCCGAGTAAAGCTTCCACCCTTCATCATGGTTTTTCCTCCATGTTCAGGTCATGACGGCCCTAGTAAAGAATCCGCCCCCAAAGGACGGGGCTTTGAAGAAGTACCCCTTAGGGGTGCGTGTGGCGTTTGTTGGTAAAACGTATAAATCCGAAGCACGAAATCCGAATCTCGAAACAATATCAAATGATCGAAATCCAAACGACCGAAACCACATTGTGCAGCACTCGTTTTCGAGCTTGCACTGTAGAGGGTTTGTTTCTGTCATTTGAACATTGAGGATTTGAATTTGTTTCGGATTTCGATATTAGGATTTCGGATTTCACCATTTTGTACAGCCGTTCTCGGCATATCAACAGAAATATAACCACGCCCCAGGATGTCGTTTCTCACAGAGAAATGAGGGCCACCGTGAATCATCTCACTCCTGCCCACAAGGTTCCTCTCCCGCGCACTGAGGGGTGCCCTATGAAATTCCGTTAAGATTCTGCTAAATTCCTATTGACAGCCCAACTCAATTTGGGTTACCAATAGACCAAGTGCTGGGGGAGCTGATAGGCTGAGAATTTCCAAACTCACTCTTAGACATGTTGACTGAGTGAGCGGAACGACCCCTTGAACCTGTACGGGTAATTCCGGCGTAGGGAAAGCGGCTACGAAACAGACCTGAAGCCGTAATTCTGAAGTTTGCAATTACGGCCTTTTCTTTTTTCTCTTCGTTTCCTGCCACCAGTCCCCTAACATTGATCGATTCAATAGAACCAGACACATGGTCGAAAACCGATAGAGACCTTTGCATAACCGGGACTCAGACCTGACCTGTTGTAAAGTCCGTTCCGAAACAGTGCAACGACACAAACGTATTGTCGGCAGGTAGCACCACAGCGGGCCCAGCAGTTTTTGTGCTTCAATTATGACAAACTCGTAAAAAGTGTTTTGTGAACGAGATTGAGCATTTTGGGAGAAAAGCGCTTGAGATGTTCAGCGTTAAGAAAT
>JADFWK010000199.1 GCA_015223015.1 Pseudomonadota bacterium | reverse complement strand
TTGATATTAAATGCTTTATTGTCATTCCCGCGTAGGCGGGAATCCAGATAAATGGGAAAATTCGACTTTTTACGAAACCATCATAATTGAAAGGAATTTTTTCTTGATGGATGAGTCGAGTAGGTTAATCAAGGAGGTGAAGGAAAAGGTTAAGGAATTGAGGTCAAGAGGCCTTAACCTGTACCCATCAGGCTTCAGGAGAGATACCACCGTCGAGGGAGTGGTAAAACGTCTGGGTGAGCTTGACCAGGATGCACTGAGTAAGATAACCGAGACCTTGACCCTGGCAGGTAGGGTTATGTCTATGAGGGATTTTGGGAAAGCGGTTTTCATTCACATTAAGGATGGGACCGGCCAACTCCAGGCATACATCCGCAAAGATCGGGTCGGCGATGATAATTTTGAAACCTTCAGGTTGATAGATATAGGTGATCATGTAGGGATTGCAGGGAAGCCTTTTAGGACAAAAACAAATGAATTAACGATCCTGGCTGACTCTGTTGTTCTTCTGTCAAAATCCCAAAGGCCCCTACCAGAAAAGTATCACGGGTTGGTAGATGTGGAAGCGAGATACCGCCAGAGGTACCTTGATCTGATGGTTAATGATAATGTGAGACAAGCCTTTATTCTAAGAAGTAGAATTATCAAGGCCATAAGGGAGTTTTTTGATAACCAAGACTTTGTCGAAGTAGAGACCCCAATGATGCAATCGATTCCAGGTGGTGCAACAGCCCGACCATTTAAAACATATCACAATGCACTGGGCATGGAGCTTTATTTGAGAGTGGCCCCTGAGCTCTATTTGAAAAGGCTTGTTGTGGGAGGGTTAGAGAAGGTTTATGAACTAAACAGGAATTTTCGCAATGAGGGGATATCAGCCAATCACAATCCCGAATTCACCATGCTGGAGTTTTATGTTGCCTATGCAACGTATGAGGACCTTATGGAGTTAACTGAAGAACTTATTTTATACCTCCTCAAGAAGCTGTTTGATACGACGACTATCACCTATCAGGGGAACAGGGTAGATTTTACTACCCCATGGGCCAGGATCTCGCTGACCGATTCTCTGGTGCACATGGGTGGCGTGCCTGAAAATGCCCTGTCTGATAATCAGGCCTTAAGGGATTTTGCGAAATCCAAGGGAGTTGAGGTAACCGATCGTGAGGAGAGAGGAAAAGTAATTATGGAGCTTTTTGAGCACCTTGTTGAGCCGAAATTAATTCAGCCTACCTTTATTATCAACTACCCGATAGAGGTAAGCCCCCTGTCAAGGAGAAAGGATACAGAACCTGAGATTGCAGAGAGGTTTGAATTATTCGTTTGTGGTAAGGAGATTGCGAATGGCTTCTCCGAACTTAATAACCCGGATGATCAGCGGGAGCGATTTCTCGAACAGGTGTCCCTGAGGGACTCAGGCGATGAAGAGGCCCTGTTTATGGATGAGGATTATATCAGGGCCTTGGAATACGGGCTGCCACCTACAGCAGGAGAAGGCATTGGAATCGACCGACTGGTTATGGTCTTGACCGATTCTCCCTCTATTCGGGATGTCATACTCTTCCCCCATATGAGGAAAAAATAGATGACTTTGCTGGGTTCTTTGTGTTTAGGTACTTTATGAACTGCCAACTTTGATGGTTTCGTAAAAGTCGAATTTTCCCATTTATCTGGATTCCCGCCTACGCGGGAATGACAATAAAGCACTTAATATCAATCAGATACACTATCCGTCATACCCGCGAATGCGGGTATCCAGACGTTAGAAAGACTTTTTACGAATTTATCAACTTTAGATCATTTTAGGCACTTTTAACTTTAGGCACTTAACCGCTATGTCTTTTGAAACATTTTTCTCTCTCAGATACCTCAAGGCAAAGAGAAAGCAAGGATTTATCTCTGTCATAACGGCTATTTCCATTTTAGGCATTATGATAGGCGTTATGGCCCTGATTGTAGTTCTGGCAGTCATGAACGGTTTCAGGGAAGATTTGATGAAAAAGATACTGGGTGTAAATTCACATCTGCTTATCTTGAGCTATAAGGGGGGTATTAGCGATAAAGAGAGGGTAATCCAAGAGGCTTTGGAAGTGGATGGCGTGCTTTCAGCAACAGGAGTTGTTTATAGCCAGGTAATGATAAAAAATTATGGCAACATCTCAGGAGCCGTTCTGCGGGGTATAGATCCTGCTACAGTTGGTACGGTAATAGACATTGATTCCATGATAAGGGGAGGGTCTGTCGACCTCTTAAAGGACTCCGGGACTGATCCACCAGGAATGATTCTTGGTAGTCAGTTATCCAAACAGATAGGGGCGGTGCCAGGAGATACCATAACCCTGGTATCACCTATAGGCAAATTGACCCCATTAGGAAGGGTACCCAGTGAAGGTGAATTTAAGGTAAAGGCCCTTTTTGAATCCGGAATGTATGAATATGATAGTTCAATGGTTTACCTCTCTTTACCTGATGCTCAGGATTTCCTCTCCCTTGGGGATGAGGTGACAGTAATCGAATTAAAGGTCAAAGACATAGATCAGAGTGATACGATAGGAAAACGCATTCAGGAGAAGCTAGGCTATCCTTACTGGACCAAAGACTGGAAGATGATGAACAGGAGCCTATTTTCTGCTTTGAAACTTGAAAAGGTAACCATGTTCATTATCTTGACTATGATCGTTCTGGTAGGTGCTCTCAATATCATTAGTTCCCTGGTTATGATGGTGATGGAAAAGAATCGCGATATTGCGATACTCAGAACCATGGGAGCATCGCCAAAGAGTATCATGTCCATTTTTATCTTTCAGGGCCTCTTTGTTGGGATTATCGGTACCTTGTTGGGCCTGATGTCTGGATCTTTTCTCTGCCATATTCTGGCACGATACAAGTTTATCAAACTTCCCCCGGACGTATATTATATCAGCACCTTGCCTGTTAGAATGGAGTGGTTCGATGTTATCTCCATTGTATTTGCAGCAGTAATTATCTCTTTTCTAGCCACTATCTATCCGTCCTGGCAGGCCTCCAAGGTAAATCCCGTAGAGGCGTTGCGATACGAATGAAACCTCTCCTGCACATAGAGAATATTCATAAGAGCTTTGAGAATAACGGCACGGTAATCAATGTGCTCAAGGGTATTGACTTACAGGTACTCCCAGGTGAGTCTCTTTCCATTACTGGACCCTCTGGATCTGGTAAGTCGACCCTTCTTAATATTATGGGAACACTCGAGCCACCATCTGAGGGTACTGTCTTTTTCAAACACCGGAATGTGTATGAGACGGATGAGCTCGGCCTGTGTAAGATCAGGAATCGGGAAATAGGCTTTGTCTTCCAGTTACATCATCTTCTTCCTGAATTCAACGCTGAGGAAAACACCAAGATCCCTGCCCTCATTTCGGGCTACAACCAGGAAAAATCTACTGAGATGGCTGTTGCTATACTCTCTCGGATGGGTTTAAGAGATAGGCTCCGTCACAGGGTTGGAGAGCTTTCCGGAGGAGAACAACAAAGGGTTGCAATTGCCCGAGCCTTGATTATGGGGCCCCAGCTGCTTTTGGCAGATGAGCCCACAGGAAATTTGGATAAGGTTACAGGCAATGAGATCACAGAGCTGCTGCTTTCCCTCAATAAGAGCAAAGGCTTGGCCCTCATTATAGCCACTCATAATCTGGAACTAGCTCACCAGATGTCCAGACAATTGCTTCTTGTTGATGGCAGGTTTGAATAAAGATCACGTGTCACTTGTTACCGGTTACTCGTTACTCGTGTTTTCGAATCCGCCTCCGGCGAGCAAACAATAGTAGAGCGAAAACAGTAAGCAGAACAGGTAACCAGGAACGAGCACCCGGCAACGAGTACATCAATGATTCGAAAGACATGCTCCTATAATGCCTGTATATGGGCACCCTTGGCTGCTCTATTATTAGCAATCTCCCTCATGATATCCCCGGCTGAAGGTGCAGAGTCATCAACCAGGATAGCCGTTCTTCATTTCGAAATTCATACTTTGAAGCCTATGGATCATCTTGCCGAGGGTCTCCAAGCCATGATAACAGCCAGATTGGCGCGGGAAGGCTTTGACGTTATGGATCCGGCGGCAACAAACAAGAGTGAGCTTTCCAGGATACGGCTTTCGGATGTTGATCTTGTCAGGAAAGTGGGAAGAGATAACAATATTGATTGGCTGATAGGAGGAAGCCTCACACAGATCGGAGAGAAGATGAGCGTTGACCTCACTGCTGTTCCCATGTCAAGGGAAAGGAGACCTTTTTCCATTTTTGCCGTAGGAGATAGGATAGATAAGTTAGCGGAGATAATTGATTGGCTAGCCGTTGCAGCAAAAAACCGAATTATAGGTGTTGCTCAGATAGATTCACTGTCTATTGCGGGAAACAAACGGATTGAAACCGACGCTATCCTTGCGGCAATTGAGAGCCAAAAGGGGATGATGTTTGACCCTGAGGCACTCAATAAAGATCTCAGATCCGTATATGAGATGGGTTTTTTCGAGGATGTCCAAATAGATGTCGAGGATGGTCCAGGAGGTAAAATAGTTACCTTCAAGGTGAGCGAAAAACCATCGATCGGCAAGATTACCTTTGAGGGCAACAAGAAAATCGATCAAGAAGACCTGGAGGAGGTAGTCGGCATCAAGAAATACGCTATCCTTGATAGAACAGCTATCAAAGATAGCATGGAAAGACTGCGAGATCATTACCGTCAGGAAGGATATCATAATGTTGAAATAAGGGAACGGATCCAGGAGCTTCCGAACAATGAGGTGGCCCTTACCTATCAGATTACAGAGGGAGACAAGGTCTTCATAAAGAAAATACAATTTATAGGGAATGTTAACTTTGATGATGGTGATCTGAAAGACCTTATGGACACCGATGAAAAGTGGTTCTTATCATTTCTTACTAAGTCTGGTCAGCTGGATAGAAAAAAACTGGAAAGTGATATATCCAAAATAAAATCCTTTTACCATAATAACGGCTATATAAAGGCGCAAGTAGGCGAGCCCGATATTTCTTACCATAAAGACGAGGGGTTTATCATTACTATTACCATTAAC
>JADFWK010000025.1 GCA_015223015.1 Pseudomonadota bacterium | reverse complement strand
GGTTTCACTGTGACGTGGTCGTGCAGTTAATTCAGTGGATGGGATGATAATCCGTTTGCGAGCGCCAAGAGATCAGCTAAGTTTAGTGACTCGCCAAAGAAAAGATAATGAGTAACAAAACTGAAAGGCATTATTGGTGAAGACAAGGATGAAGTCCATGCTGAGCTTAAGTTTTTGAGTAATGGAGACGATATACTTACTATAGCCACCCGGTATTCAAGGTGCTTGATTCAGGTCGTTCTCTCATTCGAGCGGCAACAGTTGGAAGATGGATAATGCTTATTAATCATCGCCATGTGGGGCAGGTGACTTGATCTGTATTGCAATTCCGTTCGACAAGAATCCGTTGGAAAGGACGTGGAGAGTGATTAGGGAAAGAAAAGTGTTCAAAACTCGGCATATACAGAGAGTATTGAAAAGGCCTTTGAGGCAAGCTGGGGGTGTTTGAAATGAGATTGTGGGGTTGAGTGGGGGTTCAGTATCCGGCAAGAGGTAATAGGGCATCGGAGGGATAGGCATTATGGGGAGCTTCTCAGCTATTGGTTTCCGGAAGAAAATACCTGTTCTGTAAAGGGAATATGGCTCAGTTTTTCCATAAAAACAAGAAGGAGAAGCTCTATGGGGGCTTCATTAGGTTGGGAATCGTATTCATGATGGGCCTCTGTTTTTTTCTGGATCCAGAATGCCCGGTATCCAGATAAGGTAATCCTAGTTTTCCCCGTGGCTTCATCGATATTGCTCAGATATGCTGGTATGTGTTTTGCATAACTATTTATCCGGAATAAACTCAGTAAGGTATATTTTTGAGGAAAGGGACCTTGCTGCGCTTTTAGCAATCTTGCCTCTCTCCCGGGCATGAGGTGGTCATTGCTTATCTTCCGCTTCGCCAAGGGTTTTTTGGCAAAAAACGTTTTAATGACCGTTCAAAGGGATTTCCGTTTGGGCAACAGCCCGATAAAAAGTGACTCTTTAACAAATAGGAGGTTTTCATGTCGTTGCCGGAAATACTTATCATATGGCCTGGCTCTCCAGTATTATCTCTGATCATTGAGTTTGTGATCGCCATTCTTCTCCTCTACCTGGCCCGTGGGCCTGCACACAAAGCTATCTATTCACTCAGCGCGATTATCCACAGTGGCCTGCGCCTGATGGCACGGTCGGTGCTGCTAGGGGAAAAAAGGCTAGTGGAGCGCAATAGAGAGGTTATTCTTGCCACCGGGGCAAGAGCAGCGGAACGGTTGATTGAGCGAGAGTTTTACCGGGTCGATGCAGTGGTAAAGCGTGATATGAGTGGATATCCAGCACTCCAGCATAAATTGGGAGATCAGATCGCACACATTGATGAAGATTACCGGGAAAGTACTGAGGTGCCGGTACCATCACCCGATTGGGTCAAAGCAGTAGACACGCTGGCAAAGCTTCCTTCAAAGGGGGATAGCTGGATAGCGAACATTTTAGGCGAAATACACAAGACCGCCCAAGCCCAATATAAAAATACCATGGAGGAATACCGCAAGGCGGTCTCCGTGCGCCATTCCCTCCTGGAAAAAATGATGCCATATTGGCGCAGGCTCTCACAAACACTGGACCAAGTCGACAAAACCATCATTGGCTTACATGAGCGGAGTAAAGTTATCGACAACCGAATGGCTGAATATGAAGAGATTCGGAACCAGTCGGACAAGGCAGTACGTATGCTGACGTCCTCGGCCATGACCCAGTTTTTCATCGCCGCTCTCGTGTTGCTCATCGCCATAGGAGGGGCAGTGATCAATTTCAATCTCATAGCCCTTCCTATGTCAGAGATGGTCGGAGGTGGAAGCTATATCGGCAATTTCAAGACCTCTAATATTGCTGCGCTGGTGATTATCTTGGTGGAAGTCGCCATGGGTCTCTACCTCATGGAATCACTGCGCATCACCCATCTGTTTCCGGTCATCGGGCATATGGATGACAAGATGCGCACGCGTATGATCTGGGTCACTTTTAGCATCCTGTTGATCTTAGCAGGCGTTGAATCTGCACTGGCATTCATGAGGGACCGCATTGCTGCGGATATGCAGGCCCTGAGACATGCCCTCGCCACGGTGGAAACAGCGCAGCCGGTAAGTAGCTGGATTCCCACGGTGGGGCAGATGGTGATGGGCTTTATTCTTCCTTTTGCCCTGACCTTTGTGGCCATACCCTTGGAGTCTTTTGTGCAATCCTCGCGCACCGTGTTTGGGTCGGCAGTAGCCGGCCTGTTGCGGCTGATTGGCTTTGGCCTCCGTTTGTTGGGGAATATGGTCCGCTATATAGGAGAGTTTTTGGTGAATATCTACGACCTGCTGATCTTTCCGCCGCTGTGGTTAGAAAATCTCATCCGGAACAAGGAGCAGCATACTGAAGTTTCGGATATTATTGTTAAGGAGGAGGTGTAGTGATGAAAAAACTGATAGCCCTGGGCCTTCTATCTCTTTTACTACTCGTGAGTGGGTGTCCCGATACCACGAGCCATTCACAGGGGGTCTACATGCTTTTAGATAGCTCAGGTACCTACAAGAAGGAAATAAAGCGGGCACAGGCCATCATAAATTACCTCCTTGGCACATTGCAGCCTGGAGACTCCTTTGCCGTGGCAAGGATCGACAGTGCCAGTTTCAGTGAAAAAGATATTATTGCCAAGATGACTTTCGACAGACGGCCCTCAATGACAAACCAGCAAAAGCGCCTGTTCAAACAAAAGGTTGACGAGTTTGTTGCCAAGGTAAAGGGCAGCGCATACACAGATATTACAGGAGGGGTTCTGCAGGCGGTGGAATACCTGAATGAGACTGGAGCAGGGAGAAAACACATTCTCATATTCTCTGATCTGAAGGAGGATTTGGTCAAAGGGCAAGTCCGCGATTTTCCCATCCCAGTATCTGAATGCAAGGTTGTTGCTCTCAATGTTACCAAATTGCGGACCGACAATATTGACCCACGCGAATACTACAAAAGGGTTGACCAATGGAAAGAGCGAGTCGAGGCTGGTGGTGGGCATTGGCGGGTTATCAATGATCTGGAACGGCTTGAATCCATACTGGCAGATTAGGGGTAGTGTTGAAGCCTTTGATAGGAGCTTCCTGTTCAAGGAGAACCGCTATAAAAAATAATTTCTACGCTATTGAGAAAGTTTTATCAAGGGCGGTTTTCTCCCGTGAGGACAAGAGGGGTAGTCTATGATAGGAAAAAAATATCATACCCTGGTCATCATGCCTTCTACTCCAGGGAAAAAGATTATCAAATTTGCTCTCCCTTCCTTTTGCTGGCGTATTTTTTTTGTAATAATGGCAGCGATCTTGTGCTGGGCAGGATTGGGGACGTGGAGTCTTTATCAGCATAAACAAATTACCGACCGGTCTCTCAGGTTGTTGAAAGAAAGTCTGCTCGCTAAAAGCCAGTTGGAAGACAGAAAACAGAAGATTGAATATCTGAACAACCAGCTTGACAAAATCCGCAGGCAATCAGTCTATATCCGCAATTTTTTGGGGCTTGAGCCTCAAGGTAAAGCTAAAGGAACATTTGGGCAAGGTGGAAAAGAAGTTTCCCCTCAGGCCTTTTCTGTTCCTCCCAGTTTGCCGTCTGACCCTGAGGTAAGTTCAGAACAACTCAGTTTTGCCTACAGTAATCTGCCTTCGCGTCTCTCTCGCCAAGACATAACCCAATTACATACCGACTTAGATCGAATAATTGAAACATTAGAAAATAGACAAAAGGAGATGGAGCACACTCCCTCCATTTCTCCGGTCGATCCCCGGAAATCATGGATTTCCTCTGTATATGGTATGAGGATCAGTCCTTTTACTGGCAGAAAACAGTTTCATTTAGGGATAGATATTGCAGGGTGGAAAGGCACTCCCATTATGGCACCGGCTAAAGGGAGAGTTAATCTTGTGCGGAAATGGGGTGCACTAGGCCTCATGGTAAGAATACGACACAATTCAACATATACTACGGAATACGGTCATTTGCTTAAATCGGCAGTGAAAAAGGGACAATATGTGGAGCGGGGAGATATCATTGGCTATATGGGAAATTCAGGTAGGAGTACCGGGTATCACCTTCACTATGGGCTAAAGAAGAAGCGAAAACACGTAAACCCGTTCCCGTACATGATGGACTGGGACAAAAACTATTTTCTTTTAGCAGGAGGGGGAAAAGGGGCAGGGAAGAAGTAAAAGTCAAAAATCGCTAGCCTGGGAGATCGCAATGAAAAGAGTAAAGCAAAGAGCGGAAACAATAGATAGCATCATCGGCCATCATGTTTATTTTGAGGGGATCCTATCATCAAAGGAAAGTCTCCGAATTGACGGGAGAGTTAAAGGGAAGGTAGAATGTGAAGGTTCTGTGGTAATTGGAAGTGAAGGCAAAGTCGAAGGTGAAATTCTGGCCGATAATGTGTTTATCGCAGGAGAATTAACAGGCAATGCCACTGCAAGAAATAAGTTGGAAATCACTGAGAAAGGAAAGGTCTATGGGGATATTACCACCGCTAAACTGGTAGTAGATCCAGAAGTTATATTTGAGGGAAAATGCCGCATGATTTCCCAAGAGGATATCGCAGATTCCTCTGATCCTCTTTCCCCTCCTGCTGCCCTTGCCGCTTCGTATTCCCGTGCTGCTTCTTGAGATCGGAATCGCTCGTTTTTCGTTCTCTGTCCTGATTCCTCAAATTATTTAGTATCGTTCAAAAACAGCCATGACCGCTTATAGAACGTGAACGACTATATGGTTCGTGCCAACACTTTTGAACGATAGCAATTATTTTGGATACAAGTATCGATTCCATACCCGCCGAAGATGTCATCTGTTTCATCCCATTGCTATCCAATACCCAAATGGTTATTGGGGAATGGACATGTGAAAGATAAAAACGGGTACTTGTCGTGCTAGGCGACTGTGAAGAATGCCTCTTTGAACTCCGGTCTACCCTCATACTTCCCCATAAAGGTACCGAGAGCCTTGTCCATGTGCTCAAAAATGAAGGGATTAACCCTTATTCCTGCTTTGTGAAAGGCGTTTACTAAAGCCTTAGGAGATGGGGGGCAGCCCCTAACAGCGATGAGTTCCTGGATGTCGGGATGGCCCTTGTTGGCCTGGTACATACACCTTCCGATCAGAATAGTCTTTTTTTTGCCAGGTGTGGGTTTCATTACCTTTCCAGTAAGGACCTCTACATCGTCCCACGGTTCGCCCTCCCAGGCCTGGGCAATGGCGAGAAGAATCAGCCAATTGATACTTGAACAGTAGGTGCACATAGACAGGTCGTATTGAGGGTACCTAAGTCCCCTAATGCCCATCTTGGCCATGAGCATGGGAAGGCTCCCCTCTTCATTGTAGAGAAAGGAATATTCATGGTGAGAAACTACGTCCTCGATCCTTTCTCCTACTACTTCGACGTCGGAAAGATCTAAGGGTCTCTTCCGCTCTTCTGCCGCATAACGCAGATGGGGAACATCCAAAGGATCATGCCCGAGGACCTTTGCTCCCACCATGTCGGTGGATAGAATATCTGATGATGCTACCAGGATATTACTCCGTCTGATCCGTCCGTCAAAGCTCGGCCCTCGTTCGTTCGTGTAGATACCATCAAGGAGAGTGAATATTGGGGGCATTCTGTTAGCAAGTCTCGCGATATTGTAGTTGAGGTCCTTTTTCGGGTCGGCGCTGTGGCACTTCTTTCGGGATTTGAAATCGATTATTCCTTTCAGGTTCTTGATGCCAAGGCTTACCACCGCTTGGGCATGAGTCTTGAGAACAGGGAGGTTGATCACGAAGTCGCTGTGGAGGATATCACTATTAAAATTGAGAACCACCCCGGCACCGAGATCAACCTCCTCAAAGGGGCGCTCGAAGACATTGATAGGTTTAACCCCATAGCGCTTCTTCAAGATGTTGTATCCTAAGGCCTTAAAGGCATGGGCAGGGGTCTCTCTATCCTTGGGATTGATGACCATCCCCTCACCGATGAAGATGTCATCGATCCCTCGCTCCTTGAGGAGGACCACCATGTCTTCAACCACCCGAGAGGTGGTAATCACACCCCATTTGGGAAATGGCACCACCTTGGTCCAGAACACGATGTTAGGTTTGATAAAGACCCTTGCATCTGCGGGCAGGTGATCTAAGCCATGAGAGAGTTCAACAGCCTTTCGGACTGATTCCAGGGGTTTTTCATAACGGACAATAGCTACGATCGGACTTTTTGTGTTAGACTTCATATCGATGTAAGTGTGCGATCTCTTGGGAAGATACTAACCAGAGCATTTTATCGTTTGCATTGGACATACCCGAGAAGCGTCTAGGATGGTCATGAGATCTTTTCTTCTGTTCCGAGGCTCCCAGCCTGGTCTTTTCTACGACTTATCAACAGGGGATACTTGCCCCCTCCGCATTC
>JADFWK010000198.1 GCA_015223015.1 Pseudomonadota bacterium | reverse complement strand
TTCTGGTACTATTTATTACTGGGTTAACCTTTAATAGATTAGGCCCACCAGAATGGAACTGGATCAAGATAACGCTGCTCATAACCTCTCTGTTTGCTCTTTTTGTAGTCTCCACTGTTCCGGAACATTTCCTGGAAAAGCATCTCTGGGAACACATAGTAAAGGTTCATATCCCAAGGGTATTTCTCTGGACATTTGGAGCCTTGTTGGTAATGCATTTCTTGATAAACTATTTAGAAGTGGGCAGCTGGATTAAGGCAAATTATTTGACTGTGATGTTGATTGCGTGTCTTATCGGACTTATCCCGGAATCTGGCCCACATATGATATTCGTAACCCTGTATGCCCAAGGGGTAATTCCCTTTGGTGTTCTCCTGGCAAGTTCTATTGTTCAAGATGGTCACGGAATGCTTCCTTTGCTCGCAGAGTCAAATAGGAGTTTTCTTTCTGTCAAGATGATTAATTTTGTTGTCGGGCTGGTGGCAGGGATAGTGTGCTATGTGGCAGGGTTTTAAGCAGAGAGGTGGTGTAATGCTGATCCATCCATGGAAGGAGGTCGAGGGAATCGGATGAAGATAACACTAACTTACGATAATGAGGTGCATACCAATGGGCTTAAGTCAGATTGGGGCTTTTCTTGCCTGATAGAGAGGGAGGATATGCCCGGGATCCTTTTTGACACAGGTGCAAATGGTTCAATTCTCCTTCACAATATGGATAAGCTTACTATCGATCCTCTCTCAATTAATATGGTTGTTATCTCGCATGCCCACTGGGATCATATTGGCGGGCTTTCCCGGTTCTTAGAAAAGAATAGTGAAGTTAAGATCTACATACCCGCATCATGCCCGCAACCCCTGCTTGCTAAGGAGGTCATAAGGGTTACTGATCCGGTGGAGATTTGCACAGGTGTGTTTTCTACCGGAGAGCTAAAGGGCATTGAGCAATCTTTAGCTGTCAGAACAGAAAAAGGTCTAGCAGTAATTGCAGGATGTTCCCACCCAGGTGTGGAGAGTATTCTCAACTCGGCCTCCCAATTTGGGAAGCCTTATGCCCTTATCGGAGGGCTTCATGGTTTCAACCAGTTTGATGTCATTAAAGATCTCGATTTAGTCTGTCCCTGTCACTGCACCCAATACAAGTCAGAGATAAGGTCTCTATATCCGGAGAAGTATGTTGGCGGTGGGGCGGGTAGAATTATACAAATCACATAGTCATCACTATTTAGCGAGGGTTATTTAACGGATGCGAACTTCTTCTTTAGATAAGAGATATGGATCCGGACAATTTTTTAGAAAATAGGCTCAAAGGAAAAATCGAAGGTTTCCTTGTAGGAGATTGCAAGGAAATAGGTAGGGCCATGGATGCCATACATAGTGCCTATGGATGTGCGGTATCGGTTTAACCCTCTAAAGATGATTGGAGAGAGATGGAAAAGAATAACTCATTTAGAGACTGCGTTATTGTGGCATGTGGGACCCTAAGCCCGGAGATAAACCACCTGAAAGAAGAAGGCTTTTTGGATGCAAAGAAGGTGCTTTTTACAACCCCAGGACTGCATGAGATACCGAGAGAATTAGAAAACCAGCTCATAGATAGAATTAAAAAGGCAAGGGAATACTCGAACAAGATAATTGTCGTATATGGGGGGCAGTTTTGCTATGTCAACTCCAATGACCTTTTCAGGACGATAGATACCATTATCAAGGAACAGGGTGACGGCATTGTGAGGGTGCAGGCCTCTCACTGTGTCGACATGCTCGCTGGTAAAGATGAAAGGGAAGAGATAGGCAAAGGGGATAAGGTATGGTGGATGACACCGGGGTGGATATTGTTCAGAAAGCATGTATTTAAGGACTGGGATAAAGGCCTGGCAAACGAAAACTTTCCAAAGCATACTGGAGGGGCAATAGTTCTCGATGGGATAGGTTTTTTTGATCACTATATTGAGGAACATGCAGAAGAACTGCTTGAATACTCCGACTGGATGGCCATCCCAATTATCCCACATGAGATAACTCTCGACCGATTCAAGGGTAAATTGCTGGCACAGCTCCATACACTGCAAGAGTGAGTTAAGGCGCCTTGATCTCGACAGTTTCAGCGGTAGTTTTGCTGGCACCAGCATAGAAAAGCTGACGGTTAAGGAGGTTCAATTATGGAGAAACTGGTAGTAATAGGCGGAGTTGCAGCCGGGTTGTCTGCTGCGAGTGCTGCCAAGCGGCTCAAGAAGGGGGATATGAGTACCGTGGTCTTCGAAAAATCAGGCTATATATCCTATGGGGCATGTTCTGAGCCATACTTCGTGTCAGGTCTTGTCCCTCAACCAGAAGATCTGATTGAAATCACCCCAGAGGAGTTTGAGCAGAAACGTTCCATCCCTATCCACAGGATGCACGAGGTAGTTGAGATAGACTATAAAAATGGATATGTCACGGTGGATGATTTGGTTAACCACAGGAGTTTCAAAGAGCAGTTCGATTACATCATGATCGCCACGGGTGCTACCGGTAAAACCCTGGGTGTTGCTGGGGAAAAACTGATGGGTGTGCATACCTTGCGCACCGTAGAGGATGCTATTTCTATCCGTGACAGCGCCCGCGATGCAGAGGATATAGTAATCTGCGGTGGTGGGTATATTGGTCTTGAGATGGCAGAGGCCTTCGTGAGCTTGGGAAAGCGTGTCACTATACTAAAAAAGACGTCCCAGATGTTGTTGAACTTTGATCCCGAGATGTCTGGCTTGGTTGAGGAGGAGGTGAGATCAAAGGGTGTAACCATAAGTACTGGTGTAGATATCATATCTTTTGAGGGTCATGGTAGGGTCGAGAAGGTAGTGACCAACAAGGGGGAGGTGAAGGCTGAGGCAGTACTGGTTGCAAAAGGGGCCCTTCCAAATGTGGACCTTGCCCAACAGATAGGTGTGAAGATCGGTGTAACGGGTGCTATTGCTGTGAACAAGCACCAGAAAACCAATGTAGAGCGTGTTTATGCAGGGGGTGATTGCGCTGAGGCGTATCACATAGTGCGTGGCAAACCGGCGTACATACCACTTGGAACAACGGCTAATAAGGCAGGAAGGGTGGCCGGTGAGAATATCGGAGGGTTGAATACAGAATTCCCTGGCATTGTGGGTACTGCTGTATCAAAGATATTCGACCTGGAGGTTGCACGGACCGGGCTGAGTTTAAAGGAGGCCACTGGTGATGGATTTGACGCCTATGCTACCACCATACGTCACAGGTCTAGATCTAAGCATTATCCCGGAGGTTATCCGATCACCGTTCACCTTATCACGGAGAGAGATACTCGGAGGTTACTGGGGGCTCAGATGATAGGCAGAGAAGGAGTTGCCCATAGAATAGATGTGATGGCTGCGGTCTTGCATGCAGGTATGACCGCAGAGGATGTATATCATCTGGATTTGGGTTATGCACCGCCTTTTGCCCCAGTATGGGATCCCATCTTGATTGCTGCAAACAAGGCCAGAAAGGCATAGGCCAGCAAACATACTATCAATAATTCATAGGTGAGAGAGCCAGGTCTATCCCTTCAAGGCGATCCCAACGGAATTAGAGACATGGCCTATGGATATCGTGCAAATAAAGAAAAAGGCAAGGCAGCTGGAAAAGGCCTTGAGTCCTATTCTTGGTGATGCCGAGGCCACCGGTGGATTATCCAAAGTACTTGCCTACGCCTCCTTGCATGATACTGTTTGTTACCAGGAAATAAGGGATGTTGTCGAAGATGATCCGGAAGATATTTTACTTATGGCCGAGGAATGGAGATTGCTTCTGCCTGTCAGGACGGCAAAGAGCTCGAGCTGGGAGGATCGATTGTTATTGGCAAGAGACGGAGAGGTATATGAGATGCCGAATGTGATACGATATCTAGCAAAAGAGGCCATGCAGAGCGCGAAATGGTATCCTGAAAAGGCCATAATCGAGCTTTTTAAAAAATTAAGAGACCCGGCTTGGAAACAGATACCCGGGTTGATAAAGGCTATTGCCGAAAAGGCTATAGATAATAAAATCAACGGGAATCAAATAAAGAAGATATGTCTCCAGTTTGGTCTCAGCAATAGAGTTGATGGGTTGATAGCAGAGCTCAAGGCAGCAGGTATTATGAGTCCCAAGCTGGGCTCAATCCCAGATGTAATGGGAGCAGGATCACCAATCTATGAACTGAATCCCTCTATTGTAGTCCATTACAAGGGTAAGCGGGGATAGAGCGAAAGAGTGATTCTCGGGCGAGCCTGAACCCAAGTATTGCTGGTTGGGAGGATTATTAGGATGGATGAAAAGGCGTTACCTAAAGACACCGTGTCAGAAAGTGCTAAAGAGATTAGGCTGAAAGGCGTTACAATCTGCCCTGGTATCGGGATTGGGCATATACGAATTCTTGATCGTGAAATTTATATATCAAGAAAAAGGATTACATCAGACCAGGTGGAATCAGAGCAACAACGCTACAGCGAGGCGGTAAAGACTGTCAGTGACCATCTCTATGAACACATAAAAGAAGCCCATGCAGGTTCCTCTCTGAGTGCTTCACTCATATTGAAAAACCATGAAGCAATGCTGACAGATGGCCAGTTTCATGATGCTGTGCGTTCTAGGATTTCAGCTGAATACAAGAATGCAGCGTGGGCCATTGAGGTGGAGGCCCAGCAGATCATCACAGGGCTGGAGGCAAGCAGGAGCCCATATCTCAAGTCCCGCGCAGAGGACATTCGTGATTTGGTTGAAAGCATTGTAGATGCCCTCTCTTCAAGGCCGGAGACGTACAAAAAAGTTTTACCGCAGAGGAGGGAATCGGAAGTGCTGATCTCCGGCAATCTTTTTCCATCTTCAGTGATGGAGGCCCGCCGTTTTCGGTCGGTTGCATTCGTCACTGAGAGTGCTGTGCTTTCATCCCATGCGGCAATACTTCTTAAAGGTTTTGGGATACCGGCTATCGGTGGTGTAAAGGGTCTGAGGGAGTCTGCTGTGGACGGGGATCGGGTGATTGTTGACGCAATTAACAGCGTTATTATCATTCGACCAAAACCCGAAACCGTTCAAGAATACATTACCCTGAGACGGGAACTGGAAATCCCTGAAGCATTGCCTCTTTCACCTCCGATTGGTAGCCGCACCAAGGATGGCGTGGATGTTCGTTTGATGGCAAATATCAATAATCCAGACCAAATCCAACTCGTGCTTCACAATCGGCTTGAAGGGGTTGGACTATTTCGCACGGAGTTCTTTGTCTTGGAGACGGAAAGCTTTCCAACAGAGGAGGAACAATACGACATCTATCATCGTGTTTTCACTGCCGCTGGTGGGAGGCGGGTGGTGATCCGTACTTTTGATATCGGCGGGGATAAGGAAATTGTTGACTTTCGTTATTGCACCGGACAGAATCCTGCCCTGGGGGTTCGGGGTGTGCGACGGCACCTCTTGCACCGCCCCGAAGAACTTCGGGTTCAACTGCGCGCAATCCTCCGTGCTGCTGTTGGATTCCCAGTTGGCATTCTGCTTCCGATGATCACAACCGTGGATGACATCCGCGAGGTAAAGCGTCTCTTTCAAAACGTCAAGGAGGAACTGCGCGCAAGCGGTGAGGCCTTCTCTGCGGACGTTCAACTCGGCGCCATGATTGAAGTTCCTGCTGCGGCAATTAGTATTAGTGACATTTGGGCGGAGGTGGATTTTGTTAACGTGGGAACCAATGATCTACTGCAGTACTTTATGGCGGCTGACCGTGATAACGAAGCTGTTCTCAAATACGAGGATTTCGAGAACAAAGCATTTCTTTGGTTGCTACACTTCATCATAGAACGGGCAGCCGAATCGGGTAAGGAAAAGGATGTGACAATTTGCGGAGAGATTGCTTCACATCCACAGCTTGTTCCGCTTTTGCTTGGCCTGGGCTTCAGGTCTCTGAGTATCACACCAACCTCTGCTCAGTCGGTTCGTAATGCCATAGCAGACACCGATTTAGGTGCCTCAGTAATCAGCTGGATTCCTGAAGGAGACGGGGAACGGAAATCGAAATGAGGAGAAAGGGGATTGAACAGCGGAGATCATGCATTATTTCGGGGGCCGGGGCAAAAGACTGAAAGGCGGTATCGGCTACAGAAAGTACGTAGTGGTGAAGGAGAGGAATAGTAGCGAGGAGAGAACAAGATATGAGTACATATAGAGTAACCTTTCTGCCGGAGGGGAAAGAGGTTGAGGTAGAGGAGAATATTACCCTGATGCAGGCAGCGGAGAAGGCAGGCGTTTATATTAACACCCTTTGTGGAGGAAAGGGTGTCTGTGGCAAATGCCGGGTTCAGGTTACCGATGGTAAGGTATTGGCAGACAAGCATTCCATCGGATTTTTATCCAAGGAAGAGCTCATGGAGGGCTATGTCCTGGCTTGCCAGACAAAGGTTAGCAGCGACATGGAGGTAGTCATTCCGCCTGAATCTCGCCTGGAAGCGGAACAGATTCTGATGGAAGGAACAGTGGTTGATTATAGTCAACCAGCAAAGGTCTTTGTCTCTAAGGTTCCTTCTGACCCTCTCTCCCTTTTTGAGCCGCTGGTCCAAAAGATATACCTGGAACTCAAGGAGCCCAGTTCTGAAGACAATATAGCTGATAGCGACCGAGTTATAAGAGAACTAAGAAAAAAAACTGAATATCAGACCTTTGAGAGATCGTTACGCTGTCTCCGGGATCTGGCCTCTGAGTTACGCAGTAACAACTGGAAGGTCACAGCCACAATAGCCAAGCATGGTGATCTCTGGCGAATATTACAGATAGAGCCTGGAGATACCAGCGAGCAAAATTACGGACTGGCCCTTGATGTGGGAACGACTACGGTTGTTGCCCAACTTGTCCATCTGAAATCAGGCAACGTCCTTGGAGTAGCAGGGAGCCATAATCTTCAGTCGCATTACGGTGAAGATGTGATATCAAGAATGGTCTTTGCCTGCAGCAGGGAAGGGGGACTCAATCCCCTCCATGAAGCTATCATAAAAGACATTAATAACCTGATAAAAAGCTTGACCGATGACAAAGGAATAGGTGTTGAACAGATCACTGCCATTGTGGCTGCGGGGAACACCACCATGAGTCATCTTCTATTGGGGCTTGTTCCCTGCTCTATCAGACTGGATCCTTATGTACCAACAGCCCATGCTTTTCCTCAGATACGGGCAGCTGAGTTAGGTATAAATATAAACCCGGAGGGAATACTGGAGACAGTTGCCGATGTAGCCAGTTACGTCGGTGGTGATATAGTTTCCGGCATTTTGGCCTGTGGTATAGCAGATAGGCAAGAGGTAAAGGCCTTAATAGACGTGGGAACAAACGGGGAAATCGCCATGGGCAATAATGACTGGATGGTGTGTTGTTCAGCCTCTGCTGGACCTGCCTTTGAGGGCGGGGGGATTGGTTGCGGCATGAGGGCTACCCTTGGAGCTATAGAAAAGGTAGAGATAACCAATGGCAGGGTGGAGTACCATACTATCGGAAAGGCCAAGCCACGAGGGATATGTGGATCAGGGCTGATCGACGCTGTCTATGAGCTTGTGAGAAATGGAATAATTGGCCAGGAGGGAAAGTTCAATCGCTCCACTAAGCATGAACGGGTAATTGAAAGAGATGATGAGCCCCAATTTATTGTAGCATATTCCCATGAGACGGAGACAGGAAAAGATATCAGTGTTACCGAGTCCGATATAAGCAATCTTGTCCGCTCAAAGGGTGCTGTATTCGCAGCTATTAAGTCCCTTATAGACTATGTGGGCCTGGGTTTTGATCAGATAGATACATTTTTTGTTGCCGGCGGTTTTGGAAGTTATTTGAATATTCCTAAGGCCATTGCAATAGGGCTCTTGCCTGATATTGATCCTAAAAGAATCCAGTTTGTTGGCAATAGTTCTCTTATGGGTGCACGAATGTCTCTTCTGTCTACTCACGCTTTTGAGCGGACTGCTAAGATAGCAAGTATGATGACTAATATCGAACTTTCCACGTACCTCCCTTTTATGGATGAGTATGTGGCAGCCCTCTTTTTGCCCCATACAGATAGGAAACTTTTCCCATCGGTGGATTACAAGCATTAGGATTAGGTTGTTATGCTACGATGCCTCAAAGGCTTTCTTCAGGGCCATGTCATAGTGAAACCTAACCTATTGATTTTTAAGCTTCTTGCAGGGCATGGGTATCTTTTTTTTGGATTATGCCCCTATAACATGGCCCCTTACTGGGTCGATTCAAAATGGTTTATTGAGCCATAAGCCTAAGAATCATAGGCTCCATCTATATGAACCATTTTGAAACGCCCACTCATCTAAACTATGTGAGGGCATAACCAAAAAAAAGATACCCATGCCCTGGACTTTGACGTTACCTTGACGCTTCCTTATGGACTGAGCAGATCTTTCGGATTGGCCTTCCCTAGGCCAGCAGTTTCGTACTGTGCTTTTGGAAAAACTCCGGATAATTACATAATCTCTCTAAAGTCGTAGTCAGTTACCCTATCTCCTTTTGGCGGCTCTTTGCTTAGATTAAACTCAAGAAACACGCGGTTCCCCGGTCTAAAGCCCATCTTTTCATAAAAAGGGAGTTGCATATTGTCGGATAGGGATACGATAGTATAGATGATATCCACATCGAGCTCCATGAATCGTCTCTTATAATCCTCAAGTAACATCCTGGCAACTCCTTTGTGTTGGTAATCTGGATGGACGCCTATCGTGTGTATCCAACCCATATTCTCGGGCATGCCAAATTCCCTTGAGCCAATATCCCCCAAGATAAACCCTACAACCCTTTCATCGAGTTCAGCTATCCTTGATCCCAGGAAACGGCCTTCTCTGTTCTTTTGAAGCTCTCTCTTCCAGTACTTTGGACGTCTTATTCCCAGATTCATTTCCTCAATCTCGACAATGAAATCGACGTCCGATTCTCTTATCTCCCTAATCCTTATGCCTGCTAAATTATTCTTATCCATATATCATCCCTCCTAAAGCTATTTAGAGTTAAAAAATCAAGAGACAACCTCTTTTTTCTAGTATCTCACTCCGCCGGGAAAAAACAAGTGCAAATTAGCGAAGGTAAGAAATCTATGAAGATACAGGCGTTGAACAGTGAGCTAGTTTGCACAGGAAGGGGGGTTCTATTCCCGTGCAGCTTAAGGATTAACTTACGGCTTGACTCATACCACGGCATTGGTAAACTAGTTGCTACTTGTCAAGCATCATAAATGGAGCTCTTTTTATGAAGGCCTTAGCCCTTTTTTCCGGTGGTCTGGATAGCATATTGGCTGTTAAGCTCATCCAGGAGCAAGGGCTTGATGTTGTTGGCATCTGTTTTGAGTCCCCTTTTTTCTCCTCAGACAAGGCTGCCCGGTCTGCACCCTATATTGGGCTTTCTCTCAAGGTCGTGGACATCACGGATAGTCTCATCCAGATAGTGCTTAACCCAAGGCACGGCTATGGAAAAGGCTTAAATCCGTGTATCGATTGCCATGAGCTGATGTTCAAGATAGCGGGTGAGATGTTGAAAGATGAAAAAGCGGATTTTATCATAAGTGGAGAGGTCGTAGGCCAACGCCCCATGTCGCAGAACCTACGATCCCTTTCCACTATCTCTCATGGGTCGGGGTTCAAAGATCTTATCCTCAGGCCACTTTCAGCAAAACGATTGCCGGAAACCCTTCCTGAAAGGAAAGGCTGGGTGATAAGAGAGAGGCTATTAGGGCTTTCAGGGCGTTCTCGGCAGCCACAGATTGAATTGGCCAAGAAATTTGGTATAGAAGACTACCCGGCTCCTGCTGGGGGATGTCTTCTAACCGAAAGGGTGTTTTCCCGCCGTCTCAAAGACCTGCTATCTTCAAACCCGGATTTCTCAAGGCGAGATGTAGAACTTCTTAGGTGGGGAAGGCATTTTAGGCTGAGCGAAAACGCTAAGATCGTGGTGGGCCGAAACCAGAAAGAAAATGAGGTGATTAGCTCCTTGAGAAAGGAAGCAGATGCGATGTTTCGAGTTGAGTCATTTCCCGGACCCACCGTTCTGGCAACCGGGAACCTCTCTGTGGAAGGTATAGAGTTGGCTGCCGCCCTAACGGTGTCTTACAGTGATGCCCCTTCTCATCAATCGGAAAGTGTCCGGGTAACAAGAGGTTGTAATGACTGGTCTGTTTTAGCAAGAAAGAGGGGAAAGAGTGATTTCCATCGCTTCATGATATGAGGTGATAGTTGTCGGTTACCTGGTGTTGTGACTCTAAAATCTGCAATTTCAGCTTTCCCCTACTTCTTTAACAACTTTTGAAAGAATGATTTTTTTTGGAGCTCTTCTAACCTCTTATTTTTTCCCGCCAATTCTGTTTCTCTATTTTCTATTAAAACCGCAGTCTTTTCAATGAATTCCGCGATTTTCCTTTCCTCCACCGATAGGCTGAGCAATTTGATTTTATCCTTCCTACTCAGATTTTGTTTATCAAGGATTTTAATCTCTGCCTTGATCTCCCTATATTCGTGCGTTTTTGCGGAGAGTGCCTTTTTTTGCGTTTGCAGAAAGGCAACATCATCTCTGATGATCTGAATCAGGGCATCTTCTGATTCCATGGTGAAAAAAAGATAGCCAAAACCGATAAGAGCGACCGCTAGCGCTGCGAGAATAACCTTCCGTGGAACAGGGGCGAAAGGGGAAAGGTAATAGAGCGCTGATGCTACTTTCCCTCCCTGGCCTGCAATTCTGTCAGCAATTGAGTATCCCGAAACCTTACCACTAGCAGTCTGCGAGATATCTTGGACACTAGTTCTTAACTCGATGATTTCTGTGGTTAATTCACGACCCAGATCTCCACCTCGGCATTTTTCTTCAACATCACTTTTACCTCTTCTCAGCGTTTTAGCAATACCTTTAATCCTTGATAATGAACTATCCAGTTCTGGTGTTTCTGGGAACTTTCCTGGAAATTTCTTCTTCAGGGAGACGATATCTGTTTCGAGTTTCTTGAGATAGGCTCCTATATACCCTGAAAATCTCTTAAGCACCCCTTCTTCACATACAAATTCACTGGCACCATCGAGCATAATACCAATGTTCTGTATTGCCTTGATTGTCTTATCAATATTCTGGAGGTCACTATCCGGCATGATGTGTTTTATGTCAAATTTTAGTTAAAAAGTAAATCTTTATCAATTACTGCGCCTTCAGGGATTGAAACCTGTTTTGACAAAGGATTGGTAATAGTCACATCTCCCTTTATCATAATTCCCCTCCCAAAGTAAACATTTCCCTCCACTTTAAGCGACTTGCAATCAACCAGTGAGGGGACACCATGGGGAAATCTTTCCTGCAATTGGTCTATCTTTCTGTAATACCTATCATCGAGATCGATCTTTATATCCCCAAGTCGCCTTTGAGGGTTTTGTATAACCCTGCTGTCTTCTGTCATCACATAGCAATCCGACATGAGTGCAACAAGGTCTTGGCACCTTTTGACGGGAGCAAATCGTGTCTTTGGTACCTTTACAGCTGCGGCCCCTTCAAAAATCGAGATAGCAGATCCCATAGCCGTTTCAATTTGATAAACCTCGGGGGATGAGTCATCTTTAGGACTAATTCTCTTCGGATTGACAATGGCTGGTAGTTTAAGGATGTTTCCAGGTTCTTTTAACTGGTCTTTTAGAAATACGAGATTGACCCATATATTATTTGTATTGAAATATTTATACACCTCTATGTCCTGAAACTCCTCTATCTCTTCCTCAGGACACTGGGCTATCTCTCTGAGAACGAGTCCGCCAGTCTGCCGAAGCCGGGCTATGTGTCCGCCCTTGATGTCTGCTTTTGTCTTCTCCGCAACCTCCATCATAAAAGGAAAGTCCTTGGAGACTAGGTAGCCGAGTGCTGCTACATTCATTGTGCCCCCGAGGTTGTCGGAGTTGGAGATAAAGGCGTATTGATAGCCTCTCTTAATCAGCTTGTTCAGCATGCCAGAGGTGATCAATGCACAATAGATGTCCCCGTGCCCAGGGGGATTCCACTCCAAATCTGGGTCCATGGGCCAAACTGCAGGGCTGAGGTCTTGTTTGAGGACCTTTGGAAATTTGTGTTGCAGAAAGGACAGGGGAATGTCAGGGCTTAGTTCAGGGTATCTCTCAAGAAATTTTGTACTATCCTCATCAGTAATAAAACTGTTCATGAGCACCAGAGGGATGTCTGTTCCATGTTCTTTTCTGAGGCTCAAAACCTGTCTCGCAATAATGTCGAGAAAGTTGTATTCATCCTTTACCTTAATAAGGGACTTCGCCTTTGACAGGCCCATACTCGTTCCCAAGCCCCCGTTTAGTTTGATTATTACCGCCTCCTTAAGTGCCCGGACTCCCTCTTCGGTGAACCTGTCTAGCGTCTCCAAATCAGCTATCTCATCTTTTCTAACCGGAGCAATGTCGTCTCTGGATATGAATCCCCTTTCGCCACTCAGAAGCTTCCCATAGTAAAACTTAAAGGTATCGATAATGAGAAGAGGTATACCCTCATCTGACATTTTTCTTGCAAAAGGGAGAAATCTTTTCTCCAGCTCTGGCTGGCTCATTTCAGCTTGCATATTCTTTGTTATCAAACAAAATTTTCTAAGACCTTATAAGAAACAAAAGTCAATATCAATAGTAAATAATCTGGAGCTCATAAGTTCTTTGGTGAGTCTATCATTTCCAGGCAGCGAGGGGTATTGGGCTATCAAGTAGGCGCAAAAAAGGTTTTGGATGACATCGATCAATATGAGCCCAAGAATAACGATTCCATAGTATCTTATCGGATCAATCGGCCAGGAGCATAATTGTTTTGACAACCATGCATCATTTAGCTATCTTTTTACGAGCAGTACATAATCTGTTTCGGAGGAAAAGATTAGCAGGGAGATCATGAGCGAGGAATCCACAGTTTTAAGACAGTTCTCCCCCTACTTTGAGCGGATCGATGAAGAGCTGGGTAAGGTGCTCACCTCTAATGTGTCGCTCATAGAAGAGGTTGCACAGTATAGCTTGCTCGGTACCGGCAAACGACTCAGGCCCCTGTTTTTTGTCCTCTCCTGTGAACTCTGCAACTACACTGACCGTGACAGGTACACGCTTTCCACCATCTTTGAGTGTCTGCATGCGGCAAGCCTCCTGCACGACGATGTCATTGACAATGCCCCGATGCGTCGTGGAAGGGCATCAGCCAATAAGCTGTGGGGAAGCCCTACAGCAATCCTGGTGGGTGATTTTCTCTTTTCCAAATTTTCCCGGATGGTTGTTGAAAAAAAGCACATTGAGCTCTTAAAGATCCTCGCTGATACGGCCACGAGCATGACCGAGGGCCAGGTGTTGGAGCTTGTGAATACCCATAATTGGGACCTAAGCAGAAAAGAATATATGGGTATCATTACGGCCAAGACAGCGGCACTCATGTCGGCTGCCTGCGCTGGTGGGGGTATCGTAGCCGGGGCAGAGCAGGCCGATATTCAATCGCTCAAGGACTTCGGGCTCAATATGGGAATTGCCTTTCAGATTATCGACGACGTGTTTGATTATACCGCTACGGTAGAGGAGACCGGAAAACCCATGGGCGGCGACCTCAGAGAGGGTAAGATTACCCTTCCCCTCATCTATTCCCTCACCTGCCTCCCGCAACAGGAGCGAGAGAGGCTAGAAGATCTATTCAAAGGCGGAGATGCCTTAGAGCACGACTACCGGGAGGTAACTGAACTTGTACGGGGTAATGGTGCCATTGCGAGATGCCGTTACGATGCCCGAGAGTATGTAGATCGTGCAGCCCGGTGCCTCAGCCTCTTTCCTGACTCGCCAATAAAGGACTGTCTCCTCAAGCTAAATCAATTTGTTGTCACGAGGAGTAACTAGCACGCACCATAGCTTCTGTTTTTTCTGTCCTTGAGAAGATCCAGTATATGTTGAGTCTTGAGGATGTGTTGGAATCTAAGGGCAGGAGAGGGTCTCTTTTGAGAACGCCACAATACAGGTAAAGCACCGGGAGGAATTATTCAGGGAGATCATACAATCTCGAAGGCTACCTTTCCACAAGGGACCGAGTCGTCGGAGATAATTCCTTTTATCACGCCTCCTGTCATAGCTTCGATTTGCTTTATGCCGCTCTTCTTGTGACCCCTGATTAATGGTATGTCCCTTTTAGGTGCATGGAGTACAATACTCCTTGGCTTTTCCATGGTGGGGAGGTAGGGTTTCACTTTTGCAAGGTGAATGGCAGATCGAACCAGAAATCCTAAGGATGGATGCCATGGTCCCGCAACTATTTCCCCTTTCTTGAGCAGGGATGGGGAAGACATGAGCCCGATTCTGATAACAGGAATCCCGGCACTTTCTAATCGTATGCAGGCCTCTTTGCAGAGACTAATGGTATCGTCAAGTCCCATTGGGGTATATTTTCCTTGATTATACCATTGTGCCAGTTTTGTTCCCCGTATGACAAGTGTTGGATAAAGCCTGGCCATATCAGGTTTTAGGGCAATAACCTTGTCAATGGTTTCCAGGAATAGCTCTTGAGAGTCTCCTGGCAAGCCAGGCATCAGTTGTGCCCCGACATTGAATCCTCTATTTCTCAGTGCTCTGAACGCATCAACGGTTTCACGTGATGTATGCCCTCGATTAGAAAGGAGTAAAACCTCGTCGTCCATGGATTGTACCCCAAGCTCTACCGTTGATACACCATAAGATTCAAGGATATTAAGCCTGTCTTCATCCAGAGCGTCTGGTCTTGTAGAGAGACGGATAGATTGTATGACGCCTTTTTCCAAAAAAGGCCTCACAGCATCTAGCATGTTCTTCATGGAGGCAGCTGGTAGAGACGTAAACGTACCACCATAAAAGGCGATCTCTCTTGGCTTTTGATTAGGAAAGCGTTTTGACTGTACAGCTAGCTCAATTAGATTCCTAATCTCATCTGCTGTGCAAATGCTTTCTGAGCGATTGGTTATGGTTTTTTGTTGACAGAAAACACATCTATGGGGGCAGCCCTGGTGTGGGATAAATATGGGTATGATAAAGTGGCCTTTTATTTTCTTAGACAAGCCAAGGCCTCCTTTGCTGCTTCCCGTTCAGCCTCCTTCTTGCTCTTTCCCTTTCCTTTACCCATTAACTTTCCTCTCAGGTACACTGCTATATAGAAGGTCTTATTGTGGTCTGGACCAGTTTCCTTTTCAAGCCGGTATTCCGGAGTTGATTGAACAGCCTCTTGTGAGTATTCCTGCAGGTCTGTTTTATAGTCAATAGATGAGTTACCAAGGCTGATCTTATCCAATACAGGGCTAAAGAGTTTTGCTATTACCCTGAGAGCAACACTAAAACCGCCATCAAGATAAACTGCTCCTATAAGGGCCTCAAGGGCATCAGTTAGGATAGATGGTTTATTTCTGCCCTGGGTTCGTTCCTCTCCCTTTCCCAGGAGGAGATAATCTCCTATCTGCAAATCACAGGCAATAGGGTAGAGACCGCTTTCACTTACCAGAGAAGCCCTGTATTTGGACAGCTCTCCTTCCTTCATTTCATGAAAGGATTCCATGAGCAGATGGCTGATAGCAAGGTTGATAACTGCATCGCCAAGAAACTCCATTCTCTGATTATCGGACACTCTTGGCTCATCCTTTTCATAAACGTAAGAAGGATGCCGGAAGGCCTGAGACAGTAACTTTTTGTCTTCGAAGGAATAATCGAGGATTGGTGCTAAGTCTTCAGGATTTTTTGGTAATTTGGTTTCATTCATTAGTACGGCATACTAAAATCAATACCTTCTAAAGTCAAGGCAATCAGGAGGGGTTACTCTTGAAATTCATGGTACAACTTGGATCAGAGTCACGTCATAGTGAAACCTAACCTATTGATTTCAAAGCTTCTTGCAGGATATGGGTATCTTTTTTTTGGTTATGCCCTATGACATGGCCCCTTACTGGGTCGATTCAAAATGGTTTATTGAGCCCTAAGCCTTAGAATCATAGGCTCCATCTATATAA
>JADFWK010000197.1 GCA_015223015.1 Pseudomonadota bacterium | reverse complement strand
GGCATTATAATGGAAAGTAACCTGCGCTTTTAATAAATGTGTTTTTTCTATCAAATATCAAATGATATGAAGTACTTACAACGCCTTTGCAAATTTGAGTTACTTGGAAGTCAAAAAGATCAGGATTTGGAGTAATGCCCTTAGGGCTAACTAGTGGCAATAATTCGCAATTCCTGAATCCCTAAATTCGCAATTGCCTGTAAAAAGTACTTTTTACAGGCGCATCAAGTTTGATCCACTGGAAATCTTGACCGAGCATCCAAAGTTAGATCATCGCACTCGCCTCTTGTCCACCTGTGATAACCGGCGACGGCTATCATGGCTCCGTTATCGGTACAGAATTCAGGACCGGGGATGAAGAGGTCAATTCCCTTTTGGGCCATTACGCTCTGTAGTCGAGATCGTAAATAGATGTTTCTGGCTACTCCCCCTGCGAGCACAACTGTGTTTACACCAACGCGAGTAGTAGCAGCAACCACCTTGTCGACGAGGACATCAACGACTGCAGCCTGAAAGGATGCAGCGATATCTGCCATTTTGATCTTATTTTCTTTTGGCTGGTGATCACACCACTTCCTGAAGTACAGGGCAACAGCAGTCTTGAGACCGCTAAAACTGAAGTCGAGAGAGTCTTTGGATAGGTAGGCCCTCGGAAAGCCAATGGCATCGGGCCTGCCTGCAGCAGCCAATTTTTCGATTAAAGGGCCCCCTGGATACCCTAATTCAAGAAGTTTTGCAATCTTGTCAAATGCCTCTCCTGCCGCATCATCCAGTGTCTGGCCCAGTACCGTGTAGTCCCCAAAATTTCGGACATGGTAGATGTTCGTGTGGCCACCTGATACGGTAAGTGCTATGAAAGGGAAGGGAGGGGATTTCTCTTCTAAGAAGATGGAGAGGATATGCCCTTCCAGATGGTTAATGCCGAGGAGTGGAATAGCGTTAGCATAACTAAAGGCCTTGGCGAAATAAATGCCAACGAGGAGTGCCCCAACAAGACCAGGGCCCACGGTGACTGCTACGGCATCAATGTCTTTATTGGTTAGATGGGCTTTTCTGAGAGACTCTCTGACAACAGGAACAATATTGCGAATATGTTCTCGTGAGGCAAGTTCCGGTACCACCCCTCCGTGCTCATGGTGAACGGTAACCTGAGAGTTAACGATATTAGATAACAATCTTTTTCCATCTTGAACTATCGCTGCACACGTGTCATCGCAGGAGGTATCGATACCGAGGATAATCATATTATTCGTTATTCGTTACTCGTTTGTTGTTTGTTCCGGCAACAGACCCGCTCTTATGCATCCCCTCCTAAAACGAGCAACCAGCAACGAGCCAATTACTGTTTTGATTCCTTCCTCTCTTTCAATTGATCTATCCGTTCCACCACCTTTCTGAGATGTTTAGCCATCTGCCCTGCCCGCTGATAGCGCTTATGAACATCCTTTGCTAAGGCCTTATCGAGTATCTTTTCTACAACCGGTGGTATTCTTGGATTAATCTCTCTTACTGAGGGATGCCGTTCATGGGAGATTTGATACAGAAGTGCTGTTACATCCTCGGAAAAAAAGGGCTTTTGTCCAGCCAGCATCTCATACATCACTATTCCCAGTGAGAATATATCGGAACGCCCATCCACCTTTTTCCCATTCACTTGCTCGGGGGACATGTATGAGGGAGTGCCCAGAACAAAACCGGTTTTTGTCTTAGATGAGGAAATGATCCTGGCAATGCCGAAATCGGTAACCTTGATTTCATTGGTTTCTTTGAGCAACATGATGTTGGCTGGTTTTATATCGCGGTGAACGACACTCTTCCCATGAGCGTAATCTAGGGCACTGGCTACCCTGGCAATAACATCAAGCGCATGCCTGAGGGGAAGCCGGTTTGCCTCATGGGTATATTTCACCAAATTTTCACCATTCAGGTATTCCATAGCTATATAGGCGAGGTCGTGTTCTTCACCAGCATCGTATATAGCCACAATGTTGGGGTGGTTCAGCCGTCCGGCTGACTCCGCTTCCCTGAAGAAGCGTTGCTTTAGGACACCTAAATCTTCTTCTTCAAAGTCAGATAATGGTAATGTTTTTATGGCAACGATCCGGTGTATGGTGGGATCAACTCCCTTGTACACAACGCCCATGGCACCTCTGCCTAACTCGCCGGTGATTTCGTACCTCCCGAGCGTCGGTTTTGTATCCAGGTCTTTGATTGTGGCCTCGATTTCACCTGGACGGGCACTGCGGGCACCAAAGATCATGGTGCTCTCAACCCCTTCTAGTTTTGGTATTCGTTTATCCAGATCCTTAAAATCGCCATCGCTTTCAACAATCGTGTTGTATGCTGCTAAGGCCTTGTTGAACTGCCTCTTTCTTTCATAATCGAGTCCGAGATTGTATAAAAGATCCTTCGCTCCAGGCTCATCTATGGGGCATTTCCGAAATTGTTCAAAGGCCAGATCGAGCAGTCCTTGTTGCTGCAAAGAAAGGCCAAGGGCCTTGTTCGTTTCGACAGAATCAGCCTCCACCTTTTCTTTGGTCTTTTCAATGATAAAGAAGTTCCTACTGACGATCAAGATATAGCCCAGAACAAGAAGAATGAGCTGAGGTGTGACTTTAAGCCACATATTTGACCGAAAAAGGAGGATTGTCCCAGCTGTTCCATAGCACAAAAACAGGAGCAAGGTGATAACAGCTCCGGTACCGGCCTTTAGCTTGGGAAGGAAGAATGATATATAAAGCCCAAAGAGAAAAATAATACCGAGTTCAACGAAAAATATCCATTGCGGCCTTACAAAGAAATTGTCTTTCAGGATATTGGAAGTCGCGTTTGCTATTATCTCCACACCGGGTAGGTTACTCGAAATAGGGGTTACAAATCTGTCTCCGATCCCCGGTGCAGTGAGTCCAACAAGGACAATCTTGTCTCTGAAGACGCTTGTTTCAAATTCCTTGTTCAGAACCTTGCTGAATGGGGTGGTGTGAAAGGCAACCCCAGGACCTTCATTCCATTTGATGAGGGTTGACATATATGGATCTGAGGCTGGGATCACTCCGGTCTTGGAAGGGGTAACCTGCATGTCGATTCCCTTGCCCAAAATAAGCCTTACCTGACTGGCATCCAGGCCTTTGAAGACCTTCACAATCGCAAGGGGGAATGATGAAACAACGGTATCGTTCAGATAACCAATGGCATGGACTTGACTCCTGATGGATCCGTCACTGTCAGGGAAGAGGTTAATATGACCAATGCCTGCGGCTGCATCTGCAAAGGAAGGCAAGAGCGGCATTATCTTGGAGCGCCACATAATGGATTTCATGGACCACTCATCGTTGAGGCCGTGAATAACTTTAAAGGAGTTTTTGGCTATATAGTCAGGAACCCCCTGGTCCCTTCCTGCGCTCCTCGTGTCAAAGTATATGGGGAGAATTACGTTGCCGGCGTTTTTGAAGGCCTCAGCAAGCTTGGCGTCATTGTCCAGACCAGCTTCTGCCTCTTTCAGTAGTTTAAGAAAGGTCTTAGCCGTTTTGTCTTCAGGAGTTAGATCCAGATCACTATATATCTTGTTCAGCTCTCTGATTGTTTTGAGTCCATCACTCTCCTCTGGCTCATTAAACATGATATCCAATGCGATGACCTTAGCTCCAGCCATTGCAAGGTTGTTTATCCCTTGGGCAATAATATTTCTCGGCCACGGAAAGCGACCAATCTCAGCCAAGTCCTCATCACTGATAACCACTATCTCAATGTCCGGGTTTCTCTCTCCAGAGGCGCTAATCTTGGAGCGGAGGTCAAATGTTTTTTTCTCTATTACATCCGTAAAATCACCAAACCCGGTCACGAACATTGCAATGAAGAGAAGAGTGAGGATCAAACCAAGAAACCATCCAGGAATACCCTTTTTCAGTGATATCATTCTCCCCCACCATTCTGGATTCCAACATAAGAGCTTATTTTTGAGTATCGGACTTTTCCTACGCCAGATAAAGATTTTATTTGCTCCACAGCGGTAAACGGTCCGTAATTGGATCTGTAATGAATGATTCTCTTTGCAAGAGAGGGCCCTATGTAAGGAACAGCTTCCAGTCCTTCCTGACTGGCCGTGTTCAACGATATGGGGATGCCAAGGGTTACCTTATAGAAAGCAGGAATAGGATGAGGTGTGATCTTTATGTGCCCATCCTCCGAACTAACGTGAATACCTGTCCCTTGGGTAAGATGGGGATATGTTTCCAATTCTTTGCCAGTCATTTTTTTTCTATGATCACCAGTGCGATTGATCACCTCTGTTACAGAAGGCTCCGTGTCAAACACGTAGACACCACTGTTCTTTACCTCGCCTGTGATCAGGATATAGATCTTGTTTCCGTTCGTGACAGGGCCACGATCTGTCTGAAAAGACAAGAGGCTATCAATTGCCCATGCCAGAACAAGGATGAGACTGAGGATGAAAAGGCCCCATTGGCGACTATTTATCCTTTTGTTTTTCATCAGCCAGTCCAAAGGCATCATGCAAGGCCCTTACTGCAAGTTCTGTGTATTTTTCCTCTATGACGCAGGAAATTTTTATCTCCGAGGTGCTGATCATGCTTATATTAATATTTTCCTTTGACAGGATCTCAAACATCAAAGAGGCAACTCCGGCATGATTTCTCATGCCCACCCCAACAATAGACACCTTGGCAATGTCCTGATCTCCAAGCACCTCTTCTGCCCCTATTTCTTGAGCAACCTCCCTGAGCAATTTCAAGGTCTGCTGAAAATCTGTTTTGGGGACCGTAAAGGTCAGATCTGTGATGCCCTCGACACTGGTATTTTGGATAATCATGTCCACCACAATCCCGGCCTTGAAGACAGGGTCGAATATCTTAGAGGCAATCCCAGGCCTGTCAGGGACCTTGGTTATGGTTACTCTGGCTTCACTTTTATCATATACCACACCAGAGACCAGCACCTTTTCCATCTCTTTTTCTTCACCTACTACCATGGTTCCCTCATTTCTTGTGAAAGATGATCTAACATGAACCGGCACATTGAATTTCTTTGCGAATTCAACAGATCTTATGTCTAACACCTTGGCCCCTAAGCTGGCCAATTCCAGCATCTCTTCATGAGATATCCTGTCGATTTTTCGGGCATTGGTGCAGATATTTGGATCAGCTGTGAAAACACCCTCAACATCAGTATAAATCTCGCATATATCTGCCTTAAGTGCTGCTGCTAGTGCAACAGCAGTAGTATCTGATCCTCCTCTTCCCAAGGTGGTGATGTTGCTGTTTTCATCAACACCCTGGAATCCGGCCACAGCGACGATCCGGTTTTCATCCAGCTCCGTGAGCACCCTGTCGGTATCAATATTCTTGATGCGGGCCTTGCCGTATATCTGGTCTGTATGAATACCCGCCTGGAAACCAAGGATGGAGCAGCAATCATAACCCATAGACTTGATTGCAATAGCGAACAAGGATACACTCACTTGCTCGCCGGTAGCCATCAGGACATCTAGTTCTCTCGGGGCTGGGGTTTCTGTGAGCTCTTTAGAAAGCTGGATCAAGGCATCTGTTTGTCCGGCCATTGCCGACAGAACCACCACAAGCCTGTTTCCCTTCTCGCACAATTCGATCACCTGTTCAGCAACCCTTTTGATCTTTTCTATGGACCCTACCGAGGTCCCACCGTATTTTTGAACAATTAATCCCATAGCTCGTACACTTGTTTGTGGGTTTGAGACTCTTTTCTAG
>JADFWK010000196.1 GCA_015223015.1 Pseudomonadota bacterium | reverse complement strand
TTCGCTCCTAATACCTGTCCTCGATCGAAGCGAAGGAATGACAAAGTGTCGTTGTAGGCATAATCCAAAAAAAAGACACCCATGCCCTGCAAGAAGCTTAGAAATCAATAGGTTAGGTTTCACTATGACGTGGCCGTGGCCCTCAAGGCGAGTTTTGACATCGCCTGGAGCTAGCCTTAGATTTATCAAAAAACGTTTTAGACTAAGAGAAGAGGGATTTCGGCAGCAGCCTGCTAGATTCGGTTTTCTCTAAGAGAGGTGCGATTTCTATAGTTAGGAGCGATAATGAGACAATGTCCTAAATGCGGCTATGTACGCGGGCCCAAGGACGATGAGTTCTGCGGGCCAGATGAATGCCCCAAGTGCGGCACCATTTACATAAAGTACCAGGCGTATCTGGCTCAAAAGAAAGAAGAGGAAGAACCCGAGACAGAGCCACCCGAAGACGTCCATGAGGCGGCAGAAAGCATTTCTCAAAAAACATGCTCAAAATGTGGTGAGAGCTTCGATTCCCATCTCTTTGGTCTTTTGCCTTGGAATTGCCCCACCTGTAACGGAAGATATTGGGATCAGCAGATCAGACAGAAACAAAACGTATTCCTTTACGCTACATTGGCGATTTTACTTGTTGTGGTAATCGGCATCGGGACTTTGAGCGTACTCAGCTCACACAAGAGGCGTGAAGCTGCTCAGCGGGAGCAAACAGAAAAGCTGAAAATTCAACGGGAGCGGGAAGCCGACAGGATAAGAGCCGAAGAAGAACGGGCAGCAAGGCTGGGAACTCAAAAAGAGCAAGAGGCAGAGAGAATCAGAGCTTTACAAGAGCAAGAAGAGATGAACAAGCTCATTAAGACAGAGTCTCTTGCAGCATACAACGCATTAAAAAAAATTGATGCTATGATGCTCAGTGGGTCTACCTACAGAAATTACAGCAAAGTGGTAGAAGACGCGAGACACGAACTGGATAAGCTGAGACCATATCTTGATCAATCAAAAAACTTGGGACTCATTTTTGACTTTTATCAAGAGGCAAAGCACCTTTGGCAAACTAAAATGTCGGGTGATGTCTTAAGCCTCTGTGAAGAATATCGGCGAATCATCGCCGAGAAAGAATTTAGCGCTGATCCGACCTCTAAGGATGCCTGCCTGAGAAGCTGTGAATCATTTAGTGAAACTGGGGATAAGGCAAAGCGTAGAGAACTATATAAAACGGTCAAACCGTGTGTCGAAGAGCTGCAGCGGGTGCTCTGGAGTGAAGCTGCAATATCCATGAAGGCATTCGAGCAGCGGTGGGGCTTTCCCTAAAAGCCAAGTCATTTTTTGATGTGTGCAAAGAAAAGGCTCAGGTGTTCACAGACAAGCGGCTATTCTCACAACTTCAAGACTACTTATCATACACTACCCGGTATACTGCGACCGGGGAATGGATACCTTTCAGCTGAAATCTACCTGCCTCTTCAACAGGAGTTGCACTCTTTGCCTTGCTGTATGTTCGCCGACTTATGAGGATCTCACCCGGTTTGGCCATCGACTCCAATCGAGCCGCAATGTTCACCTGATTGCCAACTACCGTATAATCCCTATGGAATTCCGAGCCAATATTGCCCACTGTCATATAGCCCGTGTTTATCCCTATACCGATATTCAGATTGTGGCCGTAGCCTAACCACTCATCCTTTAATTGACTTATCTTCTTTTGCATATCAATAGCCAAGAGAACTGCCCTCTGTGCATGGTCCGGCATTGGAACGGGGTCGCCAAAAAACACCATGATCCCGTCGCCAATAATCTTGTCTAAGGTTCCTTCATGTTGGTGGATGAGTTTTGCCATCTCTGATAAATAATTATTGAGCAGAACAAAAATTTCCTCTGGTTCAAGGGAATCAGTCAAATCGGAAAAATCCCTAATATCTGAGAATAGAACAGTCATCAGTTTCCTTTGGGACATATCATTTAAATCGTTCCCATCTAAGAGAATCCTCTCTGTGATCTTGGGAGAAAGATACCTCCGCAATTTGTTGTATCTGCTTAGTTCTTCAACCTGTTCGTTGACTTTTTTTGTGAGATTTTCATTGAGTACCAGGAGTTCTTCCTGAGCCTTTTTCAGCTCGGTAGTTCTCTCCCCCACCATATCTTCGAGATTTTTTGCATATCTATCTATCTCCTCTTTGGCTTCTCTCAATTCGGAATTTGCATTTTCTACGTCCTTGTAAGCCTTATTTTTGGCAGCAATTGCCTCTCTCAGAAGATTAATGGTCTCTATCATGCCACGGACTGTTTCTCCCTTTTTTCCTTTTCTGTGAAAAGGTTGGAACAATCTGTTCCAAAAACAAGACCTATCGTAGGTGATATCCAAAACAAAGTAAGGGGCCTTAAATACCTCTCCCTTTGTCACAATAGACCTATTATCTACCTTTAATGATTCAGTAATAAGAACTCCGACACATCTCTTTTTGTCCCTGACCTCTTGTTCACGTCCCAACTCAGAGAATCTGTCTAAAAAGACCTTCCTCCCCCCAATTATATCAGGCTCGAGCAAAACCTCTTTTCCAATAACCTTTCTTTTCTTTTCAGCTGGAGAATAGATTGTTAGCTGCCTATTTTCGATCCTGGCATCGAGCTTACAGTCGGAGAATTCCTCTTCTTCGTTCAATATGATCTCCGGATCATATTCGTTCAGGGATTGCTTGACAACTGCTGGAGGGAGACCCCATATAGTAGGTATGGAGGATATAATTCCTCCAAGATAGGGATCATCTATGTAATTCCTGTTGGGGTCTTGATCTTCGTGGAATTTAACGCTTATGATCGCATGTATTTTTCTGAGTTTCTTATCATAGGCTGGGGGCTTGATGAGATCAATATCCTTGGTATCATTAAAATTCTTGTTAAAGAAGGGAAGTCGCTTAATCCCGTCATTTGGCCCAGCGAAAAGCTGACTAAAATAACTCAACCTTCCCCAGGACTGTAGCCTGCCAGCAGAGGCGCCGCAGTTAAAATAAAAGTCAGGGTCGCCGACAAGATCTTTTGCTTTGCGGAAGATCTTTTGAAAGGTCTCATTGGTAGTCCATTCATCCTCATTAGTGAGGTAGTCCTTGGCACATCGGTACGAATTTTCTGGAAATGGAATATCACAAAAGAGACTCGCTGTATCGCCTAACAGCTCTTCCACATAGGCAGAAATTATCCGTATATTTCGATTGCTCTTGCAATCAACTCGGCTCATGAGTTCCACCCGCCTTAAACGGAAAACGGAAAACTCTCTTGACACCGCAGTATATGGGTGCTACAAAAACCCTAGAAAGAAAATCCTGAATGAGACATGGAATCGGGACGTGGCGCAGTCTGGAAGCGCACCTGAATGGGGTTCAGGGGGTCGCGAGTTCAAATCTCGCCGTCCCGACCACTAAAGTCAATATTGAGGCCTTGCACCACGCAAGGCTTTTTTTCTACCGCGATCACCTTCGCGTTTTTCAGGGAAGACTTCTAGAATACTATCCCTGATTTCTGCTCTGAAGTAAACGAAAATTTAGCGTAAAGAGGATAATTCTAAGCACAAGATCGAAACACCCAGACGGACTGAGTCCAATGCTTGGATAAATCACAAAAGAGGGGTTCGAAATGAATCCCTCAAATTGTGCCAAAATGTGTCAGTTTAGGACAAAAAG
>JADFWK010000195.1 GCA_015223015.1 Pseudomonadota bacterium | reverse complement strand
TGATAACCCCTTACAGCAAAATAATTCAAAAAAATCCCTAGGTTATATTATTGCCATGTGCGCATAAGGCTTTTCCCGTCAGCGTTTGATGTGATTTTTCAGCACCGCTCAAAAGTTGAGGAACAGTCATTTTTGGGCTGACAAGAAACAATGACGCTCATGCCTCGTTTTGATTGCCAAAATACCCCCACTTTCCTAATAAGCAATAGTCGTGCCAGTGTGAATGGATAACGATAGGCTTCTTAAAAAATCAAAAAACATAAGTATATCAAATAGATATACATTTTAACCGGAAATAACAAAAGACCGGTGGATCTATGGGGATAAAGCGAGCAATGAGGAGTGACAATTTTTGTCAAACCTTTGGCACACTCTACCTCTTGGGTGTATCCCTGGAATATTTGGTAGTCTGCGCCCCGTATCAGGAGACCTGAAATTTTGACATGAAACTCATGTCTATGTGGTTTTTCAGGGTAAAGGCCAGCTTCCCCTTGAACACAAAGGGCTCTCTTACAAAAATACCCGTGCCGTCTCCCAGGTTAAAGATGAGAAGGTACCGTTTCCGGGGTCTAAAGGGTTTGAGGGGTTTTCGTGTCAGACTGGCCAGGAGATTTTGAAAGAGAATCGGGGCCTCGCGCACCGCATATACTCCCACCCGGCCCAGAGGCCTTCCTTGAATTGCGATACAATCGCCTCCGCCGAAGATCTCAGGGTAGTCTACGCTCTGGAGATAGTCGTTTACAAGCAGTGCTCCATCTTTTGATGTTTTCAGTCCCGAGGCAATAAAGGTATGGGGAGGTACAATGCCGATCGTGAGGATAGCGACATCATAAGAGATCTCCTCTCCCGATTGAGAACGAACAAGCCCCTGGCTCATGGTTGCAGCCAGAAAATTGGGCAAGACCTTTATGCCTCGTTCATAGAGGGACTGTATAGCCAAACGACCTGCCTTAACAGCTACATTGGGAAGAAGCCGATCCGTAGAATTTGCAAGGATAATCTCTGCCTGACCGTGGTGATCTCGAACGAGCCGCCAGGTATTCCCTGCCAGTTCAACCCCGGCAGGTCCCCCTCCTATGAGAAGAATCGTCGGAGTCCCCATCGTGAGCTTTTCTAGAATAGTATTGCGGATTTGCTCCAGGTTTTCGATGGGCTTTACTGGAAATGCTTCCCCTTCGGCGCCTGGAATGAGATGCAGGGGTACATGACTTCCGATGTTAAAGGAAACCAAATCGTAGCCTATCTTTTCTCCTCCCTCAAGAATAAGGGTGCGGTTGTCTGCATCAATAGAGGCTACCTTGTCTTTCACAAAGATTCCCCCTTGGGATTCGACTATGGCCTGAATGTCGAAGCGTACCTGTTCCGGCTCATAAATACGAGAAAGCATTCCCGGTCCCATGCCCGAGTAGTAATGAAAACGATCCGGGCCGATCAGGATAACCTCAGCTCCCTCTGCTCCGAATCGGTGTGCGTGTGTTAGTGAGTAGATGTGGGCGTGCCCCCCTCCCACAAAGATGAGCCGTTTGTTTGGATGTGTCACGGTAAGCCCTCCATGTGGAACTCAGATATGACTTCACAGACAATCCATTGCCTCTGCGAACCTCAAAACCATTTGAGGGGAATGTTACCTAAGATTCAGCCTTATCTGCGTAACGCTCGACACGGCTCGAAATAATGAAAAACGTTGGTGCCCAGAGACCAACAAAGATTCCGAAACGCTCCGCATGAGCCAGAGCCTCTATCGATGCATCGCCTCTGGTTATCCACCATATGAAGATCGAACCGAGGATTGAAACAAAGCCCAAAACAAAACACAGATTTGACAGCATATCGAGGGTTTTTTTAGAAAGCATCGTGTTTCCTCCCTTGTTTATGAGTCTCACAGAAGCTGGGAGGTCTTCTAACCACAGGACTCCCGTGCATCCCGGGACTCGGTTGATTGTTTAAAGTTGTTCCAAACCTTCCGTGTGAAACCAAAGACTTCCCAAGAACCAATTTAATCCAAAAATAGCTTGGATAGTATTTTTCCGGGCTCCAGGGTTACGGTAACAATCAGATGTTCTCTGCGTCGTCGTAACGCTCTCCCCATCTTTACCTGCCTATTAATGCTGATGAACTCGTAAAAAGTGTTTTTGACGTCTGGATGCCCGAATTTGCGGGTATGACGGATAGTGTATCTGATTGATATTAAATCCTTTATTGTCATTCCCGCGTAGAGCCTGCCCCCGCAAAGGCGTGGGGCGGGAATCCAGATAAATGGAAAAATTCGATTTTTTACGAATGCATCAATGTTGGCAATGAAGGATTTCAGAAATCGGAACGATGCTTGTGATTTAGTTTACACAAATAACCGGGTGGAAATCAAACAGAATTCGACTCATCTGATTTACCCAAGCAATTCATATACATACTGAAGGCTTGAGTGGATCGGGTTGGAGCAGAGATCTTGAGGGGTTCTTGCGCTAATTGCCGCAAAGAGCCTAAGGCCGAATGTGACTGAGTTGAACCCGAGAGATGATGAAATTTCGACGGGCAGCGAGCTGCTCAGTTTTTAGTAAAGGTTTCACCACAAAATTCCGATTAATAACAATAACCTACATGATCAGGAGAGCTCTCGTTAAAAACCTTTTCTTATTTTAGGGCATTTGAAACCATGATGGGGCCAAAGCTATCTTCCAAAAGCAGCCTTTGCATTTACATTCTTATTTTCTTGAGTTTGCTTTTTCAGCCGCTAAAGGCCCGCGCAAAGGATCTCGGAAACAATACAGATTTCGTTCATTGGGTTTCACCCGGTGATTCACTCAATCGGATTGCACGCCGATACCTTCCCCTGACAGACGCCATTACCATTGGGGAACTGGTCAGGGAAATAAGGCAACTGAACGGTATCCAGGATTCGCTGATCCACCCGCGTCAGCCCCTTCTAATCCCTCTGTCCCAATCCACTCCTGTAAAAGCCACAACCATTCCAAAGCAACCTGACTTCGAGGCCAGGGGCATCTATATAAATCGCTTTTCCATGGCCTGTCAAAAAATGACACGGCTGCTCGATAGGTTGATCGTCTTTGGAGGAAACACAGTAATCCTCGATGGCAAGGACATGAGCGGAAGGCTTTCATATCCGTCACGAGTGGCTCTGGCAAATGAAATTGGTGCGGATGCCAGCCCGGTTATCAATGATCCGGCCAAGCTGTTTCACTACCTTCATCAAAAGGGGCTCCATGTCAGTGTCCGTCTCGTTCTTTTTTATGACCCCCTCTTGGCAGCGAAGAAACCCGAGGTAGCCCTTCAGGCAATCGGCACTGAAAATCAACAGGCAGAGATTGGTAAACTGGAATGGGTTGATCCCTATCAGGAAGTTGTCCAGGGGTATAATCTAGACATTGCCAAAGAGCTCGCAGAAATGGGAGTAGATGAAATCCAGTTTGACTATATCCGCTTTCCAACAGAGAAGATTTTTCAAAATGCCACGTGCAGCCTTGATGAGCAAGGAATTCCCAGATACGAGATCATTACCGACTTCCTTGCCCGGGCCCGCAAGGCATTGGCACCCTACAAGGTACTTTTATCGGTCGATGTCTTTGGCATTGCTGCCTGGGGGCGGTTGGAGGATATTCGAATAACGGGCCAGAAAATAGAGGAATTGGCAAAACACTGCGATGTGATTTGTCCTATGATTTATCCTTCCCATTTCTACAGTCCTTTTCAGGGTATTCCCAATCCGGGCAGTCAGCCCTTCCTCTTGATTTCTGAATCGTGCAAGAGATTTTCCTCGTTTCTTAACGACACGAAGGTGACGTTACGACCCTGGATTCAGGCTTTTCCATACGGTGCCGAAAATTTTGACGAAGAGTATATCCTCGAGGAACTCCGCGCGCTAGATCAGTCAAACTCTCGTGGCTGGATGCTCTGGAGTGCGGGGAACGCCTATGACGTTGCCTGGAAGGCTCTGGACCAATGGAATAAAAGAAGCTTGGAAGGAATAACCGCCAGCTCAAAATTCTTCCGCTATTATTGACATTGGGAAAGATCAATCGCGAAGGGCAGTCGTCTGCCTGGGTAAGTTTGCTTGAAGTACTTTACATATAGCAGGTCAAAAGCACTCATTTCCTTAAATCAATTTGCAATTCACTGAATAAAACAAATCCTAACACGGGAAGGGTTTACTCTGAGCTTGCCGAAGGGTGGAACAGAGTATCCTCTAAATTCCATTCTCCAGTTCTGTCGAACGGATGCATACCCAACTTATTGTGCAGATCGGATTCGAGGTTTCTAGAAATCGTAATCATAAGGCTTTTAGGGGTAGCCTGAGGTAGAGATAGCAGCTATCTACCCTTGATCCTCGATTATTTGAAACGAAGATAGAGAGTGTAGCTAAGGGCAATGGGGTTACGTTCTGTCAATGGCTAATAGTGAACAGGCTGTTCCCTAAATCCCAAAAGCTGGGAGAAATCCTTTTGTGGAAGCCGGCCGTCATTTAGACGTATCAT
>JADFWK010000194.1 GCA_015223015.1 Pseudomonadota bacterium | reverse complement strand
TTCATATCGGATTTAAGCCTTTGCCTCTCTTCATCTTCCTCTATGTTGTGGGAGACACCAGTTGTTGCTTTACCTGGGGTTAGCACAAGATAACGACCTGCCAAGGATATGTAGGTGGTAAGGTAGGCCCCTTTTTTGCCTCCCATTTCTTTGGTTACCTGAACAAGGATTTCCTTTCGTTGCTTGAGTGCATTTGCTATTGGAACGGGTGCCTTGGGGTCAGAGATTATTCCTTCCGGTTCATAATATTCCGGGTGTATCTCTCCCATGGTCAAAAAACCGTTTTTTTCTGCCCCATAATTTATAAAGGCGGCCTGGAGTGAGGGCTCAATCCTGGAAACTATACCTTTATAGACATTACCCTTTATCTCTTCCTTTGCTGAGGTCTCGATGTAGAACTCATCCAGGTCACCATCTTTCAGTATGGCAACCCGGTATTCTTCAGGTTCTACCGCATTGATGAGCATTTTTGATGACATTACGGTCTGCCGTTGGTGTTAAAGTGTTGATAGGCCTGGTACATAAAGGTTCGTAACGCTGCCTCCCTGCCGGGCTGATAGGAACCATCATAGGAGACATCGATGTAGGGGACATTGAGCTTGGCCATGAGTGGTTTGGCTATGGAGGAGGTGAGATTGCTGGGCATACAGGTAAAAGGAAAGATGTTGACAATGCCGTCATATCCCTGGTGGGCATGCTCTAAGGCTGATGAGATACTGAGACAGGCCTCGGTGCCAATGTCAAAGGAGAAGGTATTGTCCGTTTTCAGTGCCTTTTCCAGATGCCCGATCTTGTGGTCTCCCCTAATATCAATATAGGTATTCACCAGCCGGTAAACCTTTCTCTGCACCACATACTGGTAGAAGAGTTTGAGATTATATTTGAGATATTTGAGAAGTGATTCCCGTACTGCTTTGAGGTGGAATTTTCTAACATTAAGCCTCAGGGCGGTCTTGGCTAGCCTTACTTGATCATAGGTAATGTAGTTTACCCATTCCCCAATTGAGGCATTGATTACCTCTGCGCCATATCCTTCAAGGGTTCGAATGGTATCCTGATTGGATTTCAGGTGTGACCTCAGATAGATCTCTCCTACCACTGCTATGAGGGGTTTTCTGGGAACCTGTGGGTCAATAATGTCTTTTCCTTGCTCAACAATGTGAACCAGATCGTTGAGAATACCGGAGAAGTTCTTTTCACCGGCATAATGAGCAAACGATTCCCTCATCTGCTCCATTGCCTGGTTAATAAAGGTGTCGGCGATCCCCGTGTTTTTCTCATAGGGCCTGATCCTCCACAGTAATCTATCCAGAATGTCACCAATGACAACGGAGAGATATCCGGCTTTATAGAAACCTTGCAGCTTTTCTTGTGGTATCAATCCATCCAGTGCATAGTCATCCTCTGCAGTGAGACTGGTAATTTTCAGTTTGTCTAAACCAGGGAGGGAATCAAGCACTATCCTGTGATATTTGTTATACATACCAAAACGGCAGGGACCACTCGACTCTGGCATAAAATACATGTAGTTTTCAGGATTGAACCTGTTTCCGAGCCGCTCCTTTTCTGTTTTCATAAACTGGAGGATATCTCCCAGGGTGACAACACAGGGAAAGCACTCTTTCCCAGAGGTGAACTCTTTCCCCAGATCGAGACCCTTGTAGGTGTCCATAACCGTGGCGTTTATCCCAAAGCCATGGAACACCCCTGCCAGAAGGTGACAGCCAATCCTATTCATCTCCGGAATCAGGCATGTTTTTCCCTGAACGTCAAACCGGCCAACCCCCTCTGATATAACCCGAAAGGTATCTAATTGCTGTACTTTGTTCATGTTCTTAGGATGCTATAGCAGCAAATTCTGCGGTTTGGGTATCTGATGCTTCAATCTTTTGAACCGATTGTATTACGTTTTTGAATGCCTCGAGCCTTGTCATAAGACCAGCAACGGCAGTGTGTTCATCCAATTCGAGGATCAAATATGGTTTTTCTTTCATAATATATTTGTAGAAATGCTCGTTAAAGGAATCTGGGCCACAGCTGAAATTAGTGAGGTGGAGGCCAAAGAAATGCGGCATCGTCTTGATGAGCTTGGCTACTTTCAATACGACGGCACCGTAAGCCCAATACATGTTGGGGAAGTCTGACAGATCAATATCACTGATATCCAAGAAGTCCATGGGGAGGGCGGTTAACCCAATTTTAGACAGATTCTGCCCAACTCTGAGATTTAACTTCTCGTCGTAAAGGTTATACGGTCGACCCGTGACAACAACCAGTGGCTGATGATTTTCTAGGGAAGTGATAATCTCTGCACCCTTCTTATGCATGTCATTTTCAAAGTCTCGCTGTTTCCCAAATGCTACATCTAACGCCCGCCTTACTTTGCTCAGCCTAAGCCCCAACGGTTTGCCGATCTGTTTATGCAGTTCTGCACTGAGCAAGTCCGGGTTGTAGTTGAGATGGACTGTAGGATTTAAGACCTCGCTATCCTTGAATCCCAGTGCCGTCTTGAGCATGTATTGATTGCCTTGCACCAGGGGGCAATAAAAGCTGTTTTTGTTTTCATCCTGAGAGGGAAGATCAATCATATTGGGGAGAAACAAAAATCGTGTTTTGCCAAGTAAATCTATGACGTGCCCATGGGAGACCTTAACCGGATAGCATGTCTCGGTTGTCATTGATTCAATACCTAATTTTGAGATGCGATCGTTGGTTTTAGGTGTTAACACAACACGCATCCCAATCTCGTCAAAGAAGCTAGCCCAGAAAAGGGCTATCTGATGGTTATACAATGCCCGCTGCATACCAACAGTTGGCCTTCCATCAATTTGAAAGATAGCTCTGCTATCCTCCTGAGCGCCCTTTTTCACGTCACCAAGATCGTAATAGAGACCTTCGAGGTGTCTTTCCCAGAGAGCATCTCTTACCTTGAAATAGTCCTCTTTTTTTTCTCCATACTGGCCCCTTATTTCATATCTGCCACATTCTCCTCCCCATATGCTCTTTCTGCCACTAAAGTTGTATATCTTCAGTTTGCATTCGTTGTGGCACTGGGGATCTGCGTGGCATATAGTCTCTCGGTAATCCAATTTGTCGTTTATTGCCTCCCCAAGTCCTCTGGAAGATGATAGTTGGATGTTTTCCTTCTCCATTATTTCTTGCGCACTGACAGCAGCCCCGTAAGCACCCAGCACCTCCCGATGTTTGGGAATCAAGATGCCTTTTCCCAACACTGCCACAAAGGCTGATACTATCGCCTTATTGAGTGAAGGGCCTCCCAAAAACATTATCCTGTTGCCTATCTTCTTGTTGCCAACCACCCGGTGGAGGTAATTGTAGACGATGGCATAACACAGTCCAGCGATAAGATCATTTTTTTTGGCACCCTTTTGTGCATAGGATACCAGATCAGATTCCATAAACACGGTGCATCGTTCGGTCAACTTGATTGGGCTTGTCGAGGATAAGGCTATCTCTTGAAACTCCTCAACGATGTTTATACCATTTTTATTTGCCAGCTCATGGAGAAAACTTCCTGTTCCAGCTGCACATACCTTGTTCATGTCAAAGTCAAGGGGATGGGTATTGGAAATAGAAATATACTTGCTGTCCTGGCCCCCTATTTCAAAAATAGTGTCGATGAGAGGGTCAATCTCAACTGCACCCCGTGCATGGGCAGTGATTTCGTCAATAATCAGGTCTGCATTCAGGAAATCTCCAACTACCATCCTCCCTGAACCTGTCGTCGCTACTCCTTTGATATCGATCGTTTTTCCCAATCTGTCTCGTACTATGCTCAGAAGATTTTGGGTTACCTCAATCGGTTTACCCATGGTCTGCCGATATTCCTTGTCTATTATTTCTCGATCTTGATTCAGGAGGGCATACTTGGTGGTTGTTGAACCAATATCGATCCCTAAAAAAACCGGCATCTTCCCACTGGCCTTGGACAGTGTTTTTACCTGATTGTCTGCCGGAAAATCCGTTTTGTCCAGTTGCAATCTGGGGGCTGCAACAAATGTAAATGTTCCTTTCTCTGTCATGGATTTTAATGCGCTCAATTCGGGCCTGTTGGTTATACCGAGCTCTTTTGCCTGGAGGGCAACCCCTATGGCGCCAACAGATGTGACATGTTTGGGGACAATCAGTTCGGGAAAATGATCTCTGAAGGCCTTAACCTGGAGCTCGTTGGTTGCGAGGCCCCCAATAAACAGTATTGGTCTGGGGAGCTCCCGGTTTGAGACAATAGTGCTCAGGTAATTAGACGCATTCCCCTCGTGAAGACCAGCAATGATATCCTTCAGCTTTTCACCCTTATTCTGGAGGTGGATCATATCTGACTTGGTAAAAACCGTGCAGCGACAGGCTACTCGTGCAGGATGCTGACTTTTTCGACCTAATACAATGAAATCTTCGAGGATCTTTGAGATATGAGCTTCTGATATGTCGGCCTCTTTGCCGTACATAGATGACGCTAACCTTTCCGCCTGCTGGTCAATAAAAGATCCTGTACCAGAGGCACAGGGACCGTTCGTGTTAAAATCCTCAAGCTCCCACTTATCACCATGATAACTGAGGATATATAAGGCGGTATCCTGCCCGCCCATGCTGATAATAGACCGTACATCCGGTTGCAGGAACACGGAACCAAGGATTTGGGCAATGGATTCGAATTCATAGAATGCACTTATCCTTTCACTTATGATACTTCCGTGATTTCCGGTAAAGACCAGGGCTTTTATTTTCTCAAAAGAAAAACGGCTGTACAACTCATCTACGATCTCAAAGACAGCAGTCTCCACCCCGCCAAAATGTCTCTTGTAAGGATGTTCGTAAACCAGTTCTTCCTTGTCGTTGATTACAACAGCGTTCACACTTACAGAACCAGCGTCAATGCCGATATAATAGGTTTCCATGCTCGATCCCTCTTCCGCGTCTTTGTTCCTAAATCAAAACTGAAACAGATTCGCTGTGCCACATATCCAGTAGCGCCCATTGGCTTTTACGACAACGCGTAATACAGCATCCTATCGATGCTTCAAACAAATCTTATTTTTATATCGATAAATATCCTCTTTTGTAAAATCTAATGAGCCTCTCCCCAGTTGGTGCCCCAGTTTATATCTACCTTTAGTGGAATGTTCAAGCGATAAACACCCTCCATCTCATCTTTTATTATTTTGCTGGTAACAGGGAGTTCTCCTTCGGGGACCTCAAAAACCAACTCGTCATGGACCTGGAGGAGCATTCTTGACTTTAGATGCTCCTTCTTTAATCTGTTTGCGATATTTATCATAGCCATTTTGATAAGGTCAGCGGCCGTTCCCTGTATAGGCATATTAATAGCAGCCCTTTCCGCCTCTCCTCGTAAATTTCCATTCTCACTGTTTATGTTCGGGAGATACCTCCTTCTTTTCAGGAGAGTGGCCACGTATCCATTTTGCATTGCCTGAGAAACTATTTTTTCTTTAAAGTCCTTAACGCCCTTATATCTCTCATAATAATTATCAAGATAGGCTTGAGCTACCTTTTTGGTTATCCCGAGCTCCTTTGCCAGTTTGATAGGCCCCATGCCGTAGATTATCCCGAAATTGATAGTTTTGGCCATCCGGCGCATTTCAGGTGTAACCATTTTTGGATCCAGATCAAATACCTCTGCGGCTGTCCTGGTATGGATGTCCTCTCCGCTCTCAAAGGCCTCCAAGAGAACAGGGTCCTCCGAATAATGGGCAAATACGCGTAACTCAATCTGTGAATAATCAGCAGAAAGGAGAAGATGATTACTCTCTGCTACAAACCCCTTTCTTATCTCCCTTCCCTCATCAGTTCTGATAGGTATGTTCTGCAGATTCGGATTGCTGCTGCTTAACCTTCCCGTTGCAGTCACCGTCTGGTTGTATGAGGTGTGGACCCTTCCGGTGACTGGATTTACGAGGCTTACGAGGGCATCTAGATAGGTTGATTTCAGTTTACTAATGGTCCTGAAACGCAAAAGAAGCGAAGGGATCTCATGAATGCCAGCAAGTTCTGTAAGCACCTCGACATCTGTGGAATATCCGGACTTTTTCTTTGTCTTTTTCTTAACAGGCAATTTCAGTTTTTCAAAAAGGATATAGCCAAGTTGCTGAGGGGAGTTGATATTGAATTTTTCTCCGGTCAGATCAAATATTCTGCTTTCAATACCTGAAAGTTCATGGGCAAATTTTCTTGACATTTTCCTAAAGAAATCAACATCTATCTTTATCCCGGCCATTTCCATTTCCATAATAACCGGAATGAGCTTCATCTCCAGGTCCTGAAAGAGTGTATAGTTGTCGGTTTCCTTAAGTTTGTCTTCTAAGACGGTTTTCAACAAAAGAGTAATCTCAGCATCCTCACAGGAATATTCCTTGGCCCTGTCAACATCTACCGAGGCAAAAGTTATATCTCTATTATGATCAGTGACCTCGTCGTAGCTGATCATCTTGTAACCTAAATAGTGCTGGGCTAAGTAATCCAGATTGTGTTGGCGCAGGGTTGGATCGATAAGATATGAGGCAATCATGGTATCAAATGACAATCCCTCGAGATTGATACCATATCTGGCCAATACCTCTGCATCGTATTTGATATTTTGCCCTATCTTTTTGACCTTGTCGTCGCACAAGATACCCTTTAAGAGGATTAAGGCCTCATCAATATCTATCTGGGATCCTTTACCACGTGAGGTATGCCCCAGGGGTGCATAGTATGCGGTGCCTGGCTCGAGACAGAACGATATCCCTACGAGTTCTGCATTCAGGGCCTTTTTGCTGGTTGTCTCAGTGTCAAGGCAGAACAACCCTTTTTTTCGTATCGATTCTGCCAAGGATTCTAGTTCTTCTATTTTTAGAATCAGCCTATAGTCTTTTTTACTGAGTTCGGCATGCTCAGAAAACCTGTCGACAAGTGACTTGAATTCGAGTTCCCGGAATATCTCAGCAAGCCTCTCTTTTTGGGGTAACTTCAGCCTCAGATCATCAGGGGTTATATCAAGTGGCACCGTTCTATCAATGGTTACCAGTTTTTTGCTCAAATAGGCCTGTTCCTTGAATTGCTCGAGCTTGCTTCTCAGAGAAGGCCTTGTTACTTGGTCGGTATGCTCAAAGACATTGTCTATGGAGCCAAACTGTCGGATCAGATTAATGGCGGTCTTTTCCCCAACACCAGGGATCCCAGGGATGTTATCCGATGTGTCTCCTGAGAGTGCCATGACTTGAATTATCTGTTCAGGTTCAATCCCGTAATCTCGTCTTATGGTAGAAGAGTCGGTCAGTTTGTCATTCATTGAATCCCACATTGCGGTGTTTTCTGATAAGATCTGTCTGAAATCCTTGTCACCACTCACAATGACTACGTTAAAACCCTGATCTTGCCCTAATCTTGCAATGGTTCCAATAATATCATCTGCCTCATATCCCTGCTTTTCCAAGACCACCAAATTCAATCCATGAACCACCTCCTTGATATAGGGAATCTGAACTGCCATATCCTCTGGCATAGGAGGCCTGGTAGCCTTGTAATCCTTAAAGATCTTGTGCCT
>JADFWK010000193.1 GCA_015223015.1 Pseudomonadota bacterium | reverse complement strand
TGTTGACTGAACATTTTGCGAAAAAATAGGAGCGATGAAGAGGGATGACACTTTTTGCCTTTCTTCATGAAAGGCAAAAAAGATCCTAATCATCCCTGGCTCAGACCTGCTATTAAAAAATACGTATTCGTTCACTAGTTCTTTAAAAGAACAATCACCTATAGATAACACTACATCATATCGCGCCTCCCGATCCCGTCCCGGTCTCGGGACGGGGAGGGCGGGCACGTTTACCCGCCATACTTCTGGCGGGTTAATCCTGTCTGATTTATCGTTTTGCTATTAACGCCTGAAATGGTATAACCTTTTCAATTTTTTCCCGCAAGGCGGGATTGATTAATGTCGATTTAGTTTTAAGGAGAACAGATCGTGGATTTTGCACTCAGTAAAGAACAACGGGATATCGTAAGGGCAGCCCGGAAATTCGCCTCGGGAGAGTTTCCTGACCGCGCGCTTGAATTTGACCGTGATGAGACCTTCGACCTGGATTTATGGAGAAGGGCCTGTGAACTGGGTTTTGCTGGCGTGTTTATAGACCAGGCATATAACGGTGCGGGTATGGGCTACCTGGAATACTGCCTTATCACCGAGGAGTTCTGGGCGGCAGATCCAGGGATCGGCCAGGCTATTATCTCTTGCACCTTTGGCTCCGAGCTTCTGCTTCTCTTCGGGTCTGAAGACCAGAAACAGCTCATACTTCCCCAGCTCGTTGCAGGCGAGGCCATAATAGCCACTGCCATAACAGAACCTGATGCCGGCTCTGATGTAACCGGCGCCACTACAGCGGCAGTCAGAGACGGTGATGAATGGGTGATCAATGGGAGCAAAATGTTTACCACAAACGGTAACCTCGCCGCATATATCCTGGTCTTTTGCAGAACAGACCCGCACAATCCTTCCCGCCATGCACGTCACAGCTTTTTCCTGGTTTCGACTGACACGCCAGGATTTAAGTCCAAAAAGATCTATGGCAAGATGGGTATCCGGGCATCGGATACGGCCGAGATCTCTCTTAGCAATGTCCGCGTGCCCTTTACAAACTTGGTAGGCGAGGAAGGTGCAGGATTCCACCAATTAATGGCCTTCTTTGACCGCACCAGACTTCATGTCTGCGCACAGGCGGTCGGGCTGGCCCGCGCCGCATTGGAGGAGTCGATCCGCCACACCAAAGAACGCACCCAGTTTGGTGCACCCCTGGCCTCTTTTCAGGTGACTCAATTCAAAATCGCCGAGATGGCTACCAAGATCAGAGCGGCAAAAAATCTCTATTATGAGGCTGCCTCGTCCGTAGATCAGGGAACGATCGATCCGGCCCTCATCGCCATGGCCAAATGGTTTTCCGCCGAAGTGGCGCTCCAGTGTGCTGACGAGGCCGTTCAAATGCATGGCGGTTATGGCTACATTGATGAATACAAGGTGAACCGCCTCTACCGTGCTGCCAAGGTCCTGGAAATCTACGAAGGCACCAAGGAGATGGAAAAGACCATTATTGCACGGAGCCTTTTGCGATAGTAACAGACACCACTCCGCCCAAGCACAAGAAGAAACCTTTGCATAATTCCTCTTCTGCCAAAATTTAGCCTGCCGCTTCTCAACAGGCTGTTGCTGAAATCCCTTTGAGTGGTCATTGAAACGATTTTTGCCAAAAAACCCTTGGCGAAGTGGAAGATAAGCGATGTCAACCGTTTGAGCCCGAAGGGTGAGTTTTGACATCGCCTGGAGGGAGCCCTAGATTTGTCAGAAAACGTTTTAGACCGAGTGAAAAGGGATTTCAGCAACAGCCTGTTTACACTATGGCGGAATCAGGGAACAAAAACTCCCCTAAAAGCAAATAAGAGGTTGAATTTTGGTAATTGTTCTGTTATAGACACAAGTTGTGTTTCTTGTCAGACAAATTTTTTGTGAGGGGGATAGAAGTTAATGGGTGAACCAACAGAAGAAATAAAAGAAGAGACCAAGGACATAACTGAAAAAGACACCGAGCTGGACACAGAAAAGTCAGATGAAAAAAAGGGTGATACCCCTGATGACGTGAGCGCCGTGAAACAAGAATCTCCAGAAATAAACATGGAAGAGATGTACGAACTGAGCCTGAAGCAAATCAATGAAGGCGAGCTCATCACAGGAGAGATTATCAAGATCGAGGACGATTTTGTACTGGTGGACATCGGTTATAAATCGGAAGGTAGTATCCCCATTAACGAGTTCAAAGGTTCAGATGGAAACATAGCAGCCAAAACAGGAGATAAGGTCGACGTTGTTTTGGAGAGAAAAGAGAATGAGGATGGCCGTGTAATGCTTTCCATGGAACGGGCCAAGAAGATAAAGGTATGGGATCATATCCGGGATATTTACAATAGTGATGGCACCGTTCAGGGAAAGGTAATCTGCAAAGTCAAAGGAGGTCTCTCTGTTGATATCGGCCTTCCTGCATTTCTACCCGGCTCGCAGATTGATCTTCACCCCATCAGGAACCTTGACTCCCTGGTAGGCCAGGTAATGGACCTGAAAATCCTCAAGTACAATAAAAAGCGGAATAATATCATTATTTCTCGAAGGGCCATTCTCGAAGCCGGGAGGATGAAACAGAAAGCCAAGACACTCGCTCACATCGAGGAAGGATCCATCTTCACGGGAATGGTCAAAAATATTACTGACTATGGTCTCTTTATAGATCTTGGCGGCCTCGATGGGCTCCTCCATATTACGGATATGTCCTGGGGCAGGGTTGCTCATCCCTCTTCAATGTACAAGATCGGAGACGAAATTACAGTTAAGGTCATTAGCTTTGACAAGGAGCGAGAGAGAGTGTCCCTTGGTCTCAAGCAACTCAAACCCGATCCCTGGGTCGATGCAGATACCAGGTTCCCCGTAGGCACAAAGGTCACCGGCCGTGTAGTCAACCTTACCGATTATGGCGCATTTGTAGAGATAGAAGAAGGCATAGAAGGTTTGATCCATATCTCAGAGATGTCCTGGACCAAGAAGGTCAAACACCCTTCCCAGATAGTGAACGTGGGGGAGGAGCTTGAGGCAGTAGTGCTCAATCTGGACTCCGGAAACAAGAGAGTCTCATTGGGGATGAAACAGGTTAAGCCGAATCCCTGGGATCTCATTGCGGAAAAATACCCTGTGGGCACCATTATTGAAGGTCGCATAAAAAACATTACTGATTTTGGGATATTTATCGGCATAGATGAGGACATTGATGGGCTCGTTCATATCTCTGATATCTCCTGGACCAAGAAGATTAAGCATCCTGGTGAACTCTATAAGAAGGCGGACGAGGTCCAGGCAAAGGTGCTGTCTATATCCAAGGACAATGAGCGTTTCTCGCTTGGTATAAAGCAACTTACCAAGGACCCCTGGGAGGACATCCCTGAAAAATATAAGGTTGGCACCAAGGTGACCGGAAGGGTTACCAATATCACCGATTTTGGCATATTTGTAGAGCTTGAAGAGGGGATAGAGGGTCTCATTCATTCTTCCGAGATAAGCAAGAGTAAGTCTAAGTCCTCCCTCGGCAAATTCCAGATCGACGACGTTATTCAGGCCATCGTCGTACACGTTTCTAAACAGGACAAAAAAATCGGCCTCTCCATCCGAAAACTCCAAGACAAGGAATTCAGTGATATCTATGACGATTACAAGGATGGGGCGAAAGAGGCCCCTTCCACGTTTGGAATGCTTATTAAAGAGAAGATGGAAGAAGCGACTGCCAACCTCCCCTCAGAGGAAGGAGAAGAAGTCACAGACAAGGAAGAGGCACTAGGTGCCGGATCTGATGACGCGCCGGCAGAAGAAGCATCCACGGAAAAAACAGAGTCTAGCGCTGAGGAGAAAGAATCCTTGGTAGAAGAAGACACGTCTTCGGAGGAAAAGGAATCTTCAGAAAAAGACAAATCTTCAAAGAAAAAGGCGTCTTCAAAGAAAAAAGGCTCTCCCAAAGGGTAGCCGTTCACGGGTTCAGGGTTCAGAGGTTCATGGTTTACAGGTTGCAAGGCCACCTCACAAACTGGTCTGCCTTTGCAAGGCACGAGCGGGCAGGCCCGCCTGCCATGCGAGACCTGAGAATATATGGAAAGAACAGGTTATTGGCGCTGTTCGGAGCATGGTTAAAGAAACAAATCGGAGTTAAGGCACGAGCGGGCAGGTGGTGGGCAGGTCGAGCACCTGCTGGCTTACGAGCAAGGTCAACGAAAGAAAGGTAACCCTGAACGGTGAACTTTGAACCTATGAACCTCTACATCAAAGACAAGGAGTCCTCATAGCAGGTGATCTTTGTTCAGTGCTCGCTAACCCCGTTACAGATACTTATTGAACCTTCATTTTTCGCCATAAAAGGTAAAGATACCATTTCATGGCTAAGACCAATCGTCCTATCACATTAGTCCTTATTATATTGGGTATAGCCATTCTCTCTTTTGGCACCCTCATGGCTATTGTTCTCTCGCTCTCCCACTCTACCCTGACTCTGTCACTCAGTAATAAAATAGGCGTGATTCCCATCAATGGGGTCATCAAGGATGCGGATGCCATCACTGAGCAATTGATAGCGTTCAGGAATGATAAGCAAATCAAGGCCATAATCTTGAGGATAAACTCTCCCGGCGGTGGAGTAGGTCCTTCACAGGAGATATACAGCGAGACAAGGAGAACTACAAAGACAAAAAAGGTAGTAGCCTCTCTCGGATCCGTAGCCGCATCTGGTGGCTACTATGTTGCATCAGCAGCCGATTCTGTAGTTGCCAACCCGGGCACCCTTACCGGCAGCATTGGAGTCCTTATGGAGTTCGTGAGGTTCGAGGAACTGCTCAAGAAGATCGGGGTAGAGATGCAGGTGATTAAAAGTGGCAAGTTCAAGGATATCGGTTCACCCAATAGAAAGATGACTAAGGAAGAGAGAGAAATACTTACCCGCCTCATAAAAGACATCCGGAATCAGTTCGTAACTGCTGTCTCTCAAGGAAGGAATATGCCAGAAGAAAAAGTGCTTGAGCTGGCTGACGGCAGAGTCTTCTCAGGCAGAGAAGCCAAAAGGTTAGGCCTCGTGGACTCTCTCGGCAATTTTCAGGATGCTGTTAATGTGGCCAAGAGGATGGCTCATATCAGGGGAAAGGTGAAATTGGTCTATCCTGTGAAAAAAAGAAGGTCTCTTTTATGGAATTTACTATTTAAGGATTTATTCGACGCCCTTATGAACAGGCTCGATCGCCCTTCCGGGCTCCTCGAGTACCGCTGGAACGGAGACCTAAGCGTATCTGATTAAAGAAAATTAATCTCCCCCTTTCCTTCCCTGATTATCTCCGGATTATCCTCTACCAAGGAAACTACCGTGGAAGGTTCATATGAAATAACTCCCCCATCAATAACCGTTTCTACGAGAGAAGAATAGGTATCATGGATTATCGAAGGCTCTTCTAAGTTGAGACTGGTGCTAATAATAGGACGGCCCAAACTCTCAACGATAGCCAGACAAATCTTGTTGTTGGGTACCCGTATGCCTACCGTTTTTCTGGAGGTGAGCATGAGCTTGGGTACCAGCCTGGTTCCCTCTAATACAAAGGTATAAGGCCCGGGAAGGGTTCTCTTCATAATTCTATAGGCATTATTCGAGACCTGTGCATACAGACTGATATCTTTCAGATTGGCACATATAAAGGAAAATGGCTTCGACAGTGGCCTGTTTTTGAGCTGGTATATACGCCGTATCGATCTTTTGTTAAAGACATCGCAACCGATACCGTAGAACGTATCCGTTGGATAGATTATGAGGCCACCTTGATCCAATACTTCAACAACCTTGCTAATCAGCCTTTTTTGTGGATTATCCGGATTGATTGATAAAAGCATAGATTTTCTCCCTTATGGTAGATGTGGGGATTTTCATAATTACACAATGCTCTAGTACCGTTCAAAAATGTTTACTCAATGGTATATTACTTAGAGAACGGGTACATACTTACCTCTATCCGGCCATGCCAATTTTTGAAAGGCGATATCTCAAAAAAATTCCACGGGGTCTTGCAGTGGTCACATATGTGGGGTTTACACCTCGGAAGCCCTGGGAGTCTTTGTCTGGTCCATCTAAACCCCACATATTTGACCACCTCACTTGAGGCCTATAGATAGCGCCTTGAGAAAATTGGGATGGCCGGATAGAGGTAAGTATGTACCCGTTCTCTAAGTAATATACCATTGAGTAAACACTTTTGAACGGTACTAGAGCATTGTGTAATTATGAAAATCCCCACATCTACCATAAGGGAGAAAATCTATGCTT
>JADFWK010000192.1 GCA_015223015.1 Pseudomonadota bacterium | reverse complement strand
TGACGCCTTTGCTCGCTTGCATGGGCTGCAGCTCTGGCCCTGAGCCAGTGATCGACACAGTTCCAGGATGGCTGGAATCAATTCCCCAAGATCAAAACCACTATTACGCCATTGGGATTTCAGGCCCAACCCCGCGAGTCACTGACGCATGGGATCAGGCGATCACGCGTGCGCGAGCGGAGCTAGGACGAGTAATGATCTCTCATGTCACGAGCAAGGATACGATCATTAGCACATCGAGCGGTGAGTATGTTAAACAGATCGTTGAAATCCTCTCAGACACCGAGCTCAACTATACCGAAGTAATTGAAAGGTGGGCCGATCGGTCAGGTGTGTATGGACCACCCGGGCATTTTTATGTCCTGGTAAGAATAGAAAAAAGGAGGGCTGAGTCGGTTTTGAGAAGCGTCAGATAGAAAAAAGATAAGGTTTGAAAGGAAAGTGCCGATATCTATTTGTGGCCAATCCAAGGCCGTAATAAGCGACGAGAAAACACATGGAGGGAAAAATGGAAAAGATAATACATCATAGAATGAGATCACTCGTTTTGGTCTTAGGGCTTTTGGTAATACTCGCAGGCTGTGCCTCAACGCCTAAGGTTGAAAGGACGGCGGTTGATACAACTATCGATGTCAGCGGACGCTGGAATGATGCTGATTCAAGGATGGTTTCGGAGGAGATGATTCGCGACTGCCTTGACAGGCCATGGCTGGAGACATTCAGAGACACTCACGGAGGGAAACGTCCCACGGTAATAGTGGGGAGGGTCAGGAATAGGAGCCATGAGCATATCAATGTCCAGACCTTTGTGAAGGATCTGGAGAGGTCCTTGATAAATTCAGGCAGGGTTCAGTTTGTTGCCTCCAAGGGTGAGAGATCCGGAGTAAGGGAGGAAAGGCTGGATCAAGCCAAGCATGCCTCAGAAGAAACCATGAAGGGCCCGGGCGAGGAGATAGGGGCTGATTTCATGTTGATTGGAACAATAAATACCATCAGGGATGAAGCGGGACGCAAAGCGGTAATGTTCTACCAAACCAACCTGGAATTGATCGACATGTCAAATAATGTTAAGGCCTGGATCGGGGAGAAAAAAATCAAGAAGGTGATCAAAAAATCAAAATTCACATTGTAGGGTCAGGATGGAGACTAGGATGAAAAGTGGCCGAGTGAGGTTCATCTCCTTACCTCTTTTTGTTTTGGGGTCTTTTCTTTTTTCTTCCTGTGCCCCCAGCGTCAAACAGTACCCAAAGATTAACCAACTCCTCCTCACTCAAGACTATGATTCAGCATGTAAGCTGGTAAAGGAAAGCAAGAAGACCTATGCCAAGCGAAATGCCGCGCTCTACCATCTGGATGAAGGGATTCTTCTCCACTATGCAGCCCGTTACAAAGAGAGTAACCTCAACTTGTTCGAGGCCGAATCCATCATGGATGAGTTGTACACCAAATCCCTTTCCAAAGAGGCGGCGTCTTTCTTGATTAGCGATAACACCATTCCCTACCGGGGGGAAGATTTTGAGAGGGCGATGGTCAATCTGTTTATGGCATTGAACTATGTTGGGCTGGGAGATTGGGAAGGCGCCCTGGTAGAGGCCCGAAAGGTAGACAACACATTAAGTATTATTAATAGCAAATATGACGAAGAGAAAAGGAACGTTTACAAAGAGGACGGCTTTATTCGCTTCTTAATGGGGACACTCTACGAGGCGGAAGGGGAGATCAACGATGCCTTTATCTCGTATCGAAAGGCAGAAGAGGTATACAGGGCGGACTACGCTCTGAACTATGGAGTCCGTCCACCAGCTTTTCTCATAGAGAATTTGTTGGCCGCAGCCGATGCAATGGACTTTCACCAAGAGATGAGAGAGATCCAAAACGCATATCCGCATGTGACATTCGGGGATCTGGCAGAGAAGACGGGTATGGCAGAGGTACTTTTCGTTCACTACAATGGGTTGGGGCCGGAGAAGGTTGAGAACTCTCTTGTTGTTCCAATGCCTGATGGTTTTTTGGTCAAAATCGCATACCCCACGTTTGTTAAAAGGAGCTACCAGATCTCTCATGGTCAGATAACCTTAAGAAATATGGAATCTGGCGAATCATATCGTTTCCCCACGGTTCTGATGGAAGATATTACCTCTATTGCAATCACGAATCTAGAGAACAGGATCAATAGGATTAAGGCAAAGGCCATTGTAAGGGCCACGACGAAATATTTGATAAGCAAGCAGGCGGAAAAGGCTGCCAGAAAAGAAGGGGGGGAGTGGCTTGGTTTGATGGTTAAATTCACTGCCACTGTTGCCAGTGCTGCAACAGAACAGGCAGATGTGAGGCACTGGAGATTGCTGCCCGCAGAAATTCGGGTTGGAAGAGTTGTTATTGCTCCGGGCAAGTACCGTGGGAAAATAGACTTTGGCGATGCTCGTGGCGCTGTTATGAGTTCAAGAGAGATTCCCCCCTTTTCTGTGAAAAAGACAGAAAAAGGGTTTTTCATGTTCAGGACGCTT
>JADFWK010000024.1 GCA_015223015.1 Pseudomonadota bacterium | reverse complement strand
GAAGCTTGAACAGCGAAGGCGGGTTGGCTTCGGCGAATTCCGATTTGATACCCCGCAGCTTGCTGCGGGGAGCTTCATTATTTTCATGCTTATTTGTGTCTTGAATGGGCATTAAGATTGTACATTTCATATTGCCTCCAGTAGTGCGTCAATCTGGGCTAGTATTTGGGTATCCTCGAAATGGGAGAGGGTAATAGCCTTGGCTGGACATTCAGCAGCACAGATACCACAACCATGACATTTGGAAATATCAATCTCTGAAACCCCATCCTCATTAATAAATGGTACCTCATAGGGACAGGTCCTGACGCAAATGAGACAGGCGGCGCAGAGATCAGGATCCACTTTGGCTACAACGCCTCCCACCTCTATGGAATCCTGGGAGAGCAGACAGCAGGCCCTTGAAGAGGCAGCCAGAGCCTGAGAGATACTCTCATCGATTAACCGTGGTGAATGGGCCATACCGCAAATAAAGATACCATCTGACTGTGTATCAACCGGCCGTAGTTTAACATGGGCCTCTAAAAAGAAACGCTCGCTAGTTAGGGGAACCTTGACTATGTTTGCTAGCTCCTCTGTGTCTCCAGCAACAACTCCAGTGCTTAGGATTACCTGGTCAGGGTTCATTTTGATCGCTCTGGCCAAGGTAAGGTCTTTGAAAGTAACCTGTAGTTTCCCCTCTACCTGTTCAACCAGCGGTTTTTGATCCTCCGGATACCGCAAAAAGTGAATACCCATTTCTCTTGACTTTCGGTAATAATCTTCCTGGAATCCATAGGTCCTGATATCTCTGTAGAGTATGAATATATTAATATCTGGGTTAATCTCTTTTAGAGCGAGGGCATTTTTTATGGCCTCCTGGCAACAGATACGGCTGCAATTAGGATTTTCTTCATTTCTGGAACCTACGCACTGTATCATAACCACGTCTTTCCATTCCTTGATCCTGTGCTCCTCTCTTAATACCATGTCTTCTAATTCTACCTGGGTTTTAACTGAGTCATGTTCTCCATACAGATATTCTGTGGGAGTATATTCACTAGCCCCCGTAGCCATAATGAGTACCCCGTGATTCACTTCCCTATGATACATGGCAGGCCCCACCGTTAGTGCTGTCTTAAAATTGCCCTTGGTGCCTGAGAAGTCTGCCACAAGAGTCTCTGTCAAGATCTGGATCTTTTCATTATGAGTGACCTTGTCAATCAAATCAGCTAAATAATTCTGAACGTCATCTCCCTGTAAGGTCTTATGGATATTTTTTGCAAAGCCTCCCAGCTCCTTTTCTATTTCAACCAGAACCACCTCGAAGCCCTGTTCCGCGATGTTTAATGCGGCCGTCATACCAGCAATACCACCGCCAATGACTAGCGCCCTCTTAACTACCGGCAGTTCTGATCGATAGAGAGGGGAGAGCTTTGCAGCGTTGGCTACGGCCATTCTAACCAAGTCCTTGGCCTTTTCAGTTGCGCCTTCCTTATCAGATTGATGCACCCAGGAATCTTGGTCTCTGATATTTGCCATACTGAAAAGGTAGGGATTTAGGCCTGCCTCCCTGATAGTATCCTGAAATAAGGGCTCATGGGTCCTTGCAGAGCATGAGGCCACAACCACCCTGTTTAATTTGTGTTCGTGTATCTTTTCCTTTATTGTGTCCTGGGTATCCTGAGAACAGGTAAACAGATTCTCATCAGTTACCACTACATTAGGTAATTTAGATGCATACTCGGTAACCTCTGGGACATCCACCACTCCTGCGATATTTATTCCACAATGACAGACAAAAACGCCGATACGTGGCTCCTGGCCGGCAATATCAATTTCATCAGGGTACTGTTTCTCTTTTGTCAGTGTATGCCTTTGGCTTGCCAGAAGTCCCGAGCTCGCAGCAGCCGATCCACTCGCCTGCATAACTGTTTCAGGTATGTCTTTCGGGCCTTGAAAAGCTCCACAGACAAAGATTCCGGGCTTTGTCGTGTGGACAGGATTAAAGGAGCTTGTGCTGATGAAGTTGTAAGAATTAAGGTCAACGCCTATCTTTTGAGCCAGATCGATGGATTCTTGCGGTATATCAAGACCAACAGATAAAACAACTATGTCAAATTCTTCTTGAATAATCCTTCCAATCTCATCTGTATACCTTATCTTGAGGTTTCCTTCCTCCTCGCCTGGCAAAATATTACTTATCCTTGATTTTATAAACCTGACCCCTACCTCATTCCTGGCCCTATTATAGAATTTTTCGAACTCTTTTCCATAGGTCCTGATATCGATATAAAAGATAGCAGTATCCAGCGGGGCATCACTATGCTCTTTGGCTACCATGGCCTGTTTTATGGCGTAGGTACAGCAGACTCCGGAACAATAACCTCTGTCCCCTGCATGGATATTTCTTGACCCAACACACTGTATCCAGGCAATCTTTTTCGGTTCTTTGTTATCAGATGGTCTGATAAGGTGTCCCTCATAGGGACCGGAGGCACTCAGGATGCGCTCAAATTCCAGACCGGTAACAACATTGGGGGAATGAGTATATTGATACGTGTCATTAATAGCAGGGTCGTATGGTTGAAAACCAGATGCAAGGATGACTGATCCTACATTGATATCCAACCACTTATCGGTCATATCGTGGTCTACGGCCTGGGCCTTACAGGCCTCCACACATTGGAAACACTCGCAGCATACACCGCAGTCAAGACATCGGGAAGCCTCTCCTTTAGCTGTCTCTTCATCCATCGAGAGGTTGCTCTCTTGAAAGGACTTTATCCTTTCGCTCACATCACTGGTTGGAATCTGAGCACGGGGCATTTTAGGTTCACTGGCATCAATAGGCTTGTAGTCCTTTTCCTGGGAATCCATACCCTCCAATGACGGCATCTCCTGACCTTGGAGATAGGCAGCAATGGACGCAGCAGCCCTTTTGCCCTGAGCCATTGCCTCAATAACTGTTTTTGGGCCGGTAACTACATCACCACCGGCAAACACGCTCCTCTTTGTTGTCTCAAGGGTATGGGGGTTAACCACCGCGAGGCCATTGGCTGAGAATTCCATATCCTTCACTCCAGCGGCAAAGGATGTATCAACGCTCTGCCCGATAGCAGCTATAATATGATCGGCTGCGATAAAAAACTCTGAGCCCTCTATAGGGACAGGTCTCCTCCTCCCAGAGCTATCAGGTTCCCCAAGCCTGTTTTTGAGGCACTCCAGGCCTGTGAGGGTATTATTGTCTCCCATAACCGTTTTTGGAGCTACCAGAATATGCAGTTTCACCCCTTCTTCTAAGGCCTCGTCAATCTCAATTGGGTCTGCCGGCATCTCATCCCTACTTCTCCGGTAGACGATATGAACCTCCTCGGCTCCCAGTCGGAGAGAAACCCTGGCAGCATCAATGGCTGCGTTGCCTCCGCCCAAGACGATAACCTTGCCCTTGATCTCGGTGATAGTGCCGAGGTTTACCTCGGTGAGCCAGGTGGCACATTGGTGGAAACTGTCGTAGCGGTCTTCCCCGGGAATATTCAGCTTCATCCCATTATGGGCGCCAGCAGCAACATAGACTGCCTTAAAGCCCTCGCTGAAAAGGTCATCGATGCTCCTGTCTTTCCCGATAGGGGTACCGGTCTTGATCTCTACACCAAAGCGCTTGATATTCTCAATCTCGGTATTTAACACATTTCGGGGGAGGCGAAATTCCGGGATACCGACTGCCAGCCATCCTCCAGCAACCGGGAGGGCCTCAAAGATAGTTGGCTTGTAACCATCGAGCGCTAGAAAATAGGCTGCTGCAAGGCCACTGGGGCCTGATCCTATGATAGCAACCTTGTCTTCTCGGGGAGTTATATCTGGTAGGGGCAGGGAAAGGATATCCACCTGGTCGGCGGCAAACCGCTTCAGCTCCTTGATGGATAGAGCCTCATCCACCTCGCGGCGGCGGCATTCTTCTTCACAGAATCGTACACAGACCCTCCCCAGGATCCCTGGAAGGGGCATATCCTTCATGATGATCTCAATTGCTTCTCTGTACTTACCGGCCTTTATCATGGCCACATAGCCCTGGACATTGATGTGGGCAGGGCAGGCAGCATTACAAGGAGGGCGGTCTTTCTTGTCAATCGCATAGACTCGGGGAACGCTTTGGGGATACGTAAGGTAGGTTGCTGTCCTCGTCCCTAACCCTTGATTGAATTCATCGGGGAGAATTACCGGGCATGCCTGGGCACAATCTCCGCATCCAGTGCATTTATCAGGATTTATATAGCGTGCCTTTTGATGTACCTTGACATGGAAGTTACCTTGTTCTCCGGCAATACTTTCTATCTCTGAAAGGGTGAGTATCTCGATATTCAGATGCCGGCCACATTCCACCAGCTTTGGTGACATGATGCACATGGAGCAGTCATTTGTAGGGAATGTCTTATCCAGCTGTGCCATCCTGCCGCCAATACTGGATGATTTCTCGACTAGATAGACATAAAAGCCAGAATCTGCCAGATCAAGGGCGGCCTGCATCCCGCCGATACCACCCCCAATAATCATAACTGCGCCGGTTTTTGGGCTTATTGCGTTCGATGTGTTTTCTGTGTTCAAATTCCCTGACTCCTTAATTCACAATTCCTAAATCCCTCAATTGGTTTTTTTATCTTGCTGATCGCTGAACACATACCTTCATCCCGATAAAAACCCCTCCACTCCTGTTATATCAATCCGGTTCATTTCCAACCCCAGGGTCTTG
>JADFWK010000191.1 GCA_015223015.1 Pseudomonadota bacterium | reverse complement strand
AGTGGCCAACGGAGGCATCATTATCATCCGATTACACCGCCTTTCTTGTCCGCCGTGTTTGTGGCGGAGTGGAGGGGCTGGATCCAAGAGCAGATCGCGGGGCTAGTGGGGTTGAGCCAGAATCGTGTATCAGAGATTATTAATAATACCATTTTTGGTAAAATTGGTAATTTGCTCTGTCAGGAGCGGGACAAAGTATCTTTCTTTCAGACTATATTGACCTCCTGAAGGCCTCCGGGTGGCAGCTCACCCATATCGTGGATTGCCCCCTGCCTCTACGAGCCGGAGGCCACACAGCGATTTCTGCCAAACATGGTGAGCCGGATGCACAAGAACCGAACCCTGGGAGTTATTCGACGTTCGCTGATTGTAGGAATAAAACTCCCCGCAGCAAGAGTTCGGCGAGCTCAGTCGAGTCGATGCGGGGTATCAAATGGGAATTCGCCGAAACCAACCCGCCTTCGCTGTTTAAGCTTCGGCCAGAGGGCCCGTGAGCTACGATGGCATTGTAGACTTAAGGAAGCAAGAACAATCTGATAAGAGGGCTTCGTACAGAGCATGCGGAAAATAAGGAACGGGCAGAGTGGAATATGCCTGAGGCATATAAGCCCCTTGGGGATTGCTTTACCCGCCTTCGCTCAAGGCTTCGGCGCGGCGACCCCGCCTTCGCTGTTTAAGCTTCCGACTTCGTTAAAACTTCGACGGGACAAGTCGGCGCGGCGACCCCGCCTTCACTCTGCAGCTAAGGCCGGCTGTGTCTCGGACTCAAGTTTATGCGGCCGATTACGCGGCATCGATTTTGGAGCTCTTCAAACAGATTGTCGACGACTATCCTGAAGAGGCCAGCTATCTATCCCCAAAGCCTTTTCTCTGCAAAAGCCCGGCCTGATCCGGATTTCAGATACTTCTCAAATTCCAAGGCTTTTTCCTCGTTTGAGAAAGCCACATAGGTTACAAGCTTGAAAGGCTTGTATTTGGACGTATGCGGTGAGCGGCCTTCATTATGTGCGGTTAGGCGGTTCTTAAGATCTGAGGTGATACCAACATATCGCTGACTTGGAATTGGAATGCTCTGAATAAGATAGACGTATTTCACGGTGGCAGTTTCTCGAGGCAGGGGATGGTAAAATGGAGCAGCGGGCAGACTTCGCACTTAGATACGAAAGTCTTCCTCTCTGCTTAGGTTATTATGATGGTCTCAAGTCTGGCCTGCCAGACGAAGCCTTGGCGAAGTCTGGTGGAGGCGGGGGGAGTCGAACCCCCGTCCGAAAATATTCCACTTAGGCCTCTACATACATATCCCGATGTTCAATGTTCGCCCTCAAGACACCTTTCGGGCAAGCTGACTAGAGGGCTAACCTGATTAGAACTTCGCCTCCCTGAGATTCAGGTCTCTCAGATTGGCTATCCTGCTAGTCGACGCCCAAATCCATTCTCGCAGGAAAGAACGGCAGGACGTTAGCCGCTTAAGCAGCTAAAGCGTACGCATAATCGTCTGCGTTTATTTTATTTCTGCCTGTTTAACGAGCAAACAGAACCTCGGTATGCAACCTAAGCTTCTTTATCCCCGTCGAAGCCGTTTCGCCCCCAATTTTCAAGGAACCTTGGTTAGGAAACCATATTTAACATAATAACACACATGAATCTTATTTTTCAAGAGCGATCTCTCTTTTTCAACTCGTCGAGCTCCCGTTTCATCTCCCTTTCTTTCAGGGCATGCCTCTTATCATATTTTCTCTTCCCCTTAGCCAGAGCCAGCTCGACCTTGATGATCCCTCTCAAAAGGTAAACCGAAAGGGGGATGAGCGAATACCCCTTTTCCTCTGTTTTTCCGATCAGCCGTTTTATCTCTTTTTTATGCATGAGGAGCTTTCTGGTCCTCGTGGGATCAAGATCTATATGGCGTGAAAAGGGATACGGTGTGATATGCATATTGTGCAAAAAGAGCTCCTCTTTCTTGACCCGCGCGTAGCTATCCCTTAAACTGGCACGACCCTCCTTTAGTGATTTGACCTCCGAGCCAGCAAGAACGACGCCTGCCTCATAGATCTCATCAATAGAGTAATCGTGTCTGGCCTTTCTGTTCTGGCAAACAATTTTCTTCTCCATCAACAACCTGCTTAGGCAGTGCCAGGGGTCCGGTACCTAAAAACATCTTCCTCAAAGATATCGGGCAGGTGAGCCTTTGCCTTTTTTAAGACAAAATCCTCAACCTTCTTACTGGTAGGTAAAGAAATTATATCCTTAAAACCCTCCTTAACTTTTTGCAATGGTACCATTCTGATCATTTTCTTGACCAGGGGAATAGAGCCGATATTCATACTGAATTCCTCCAATCCCAAAGAAAGCAGTATCAAAATAGAGAGGGGATCACCGGCTATTTCGCCGCACAGAGATACATCAATCCCCTCCTTTTGGCCCGCCTTGACCACCTGGTGTATCATCTTTATGACAGCGGGATGAAAGGGATCGTAGAGACCGGCAACCTGTTGATTATCCCTGTCTATGGCGAGGGCATATTGAATAAGGTCATTCGTTCCTATTGAAAAGAAATCAGCATGCTTTGCAAGAATATCTGCTATTAATACTGCAGAGGGAATCTCGATCAAAATGCCAACAGGAATCTCTCTATCATACTTAATGCCCTCTTTGTCGAGAGAGCGCATAACACTCCGTAACATCTTCTTTGCCTCCAGAAATTGCTCCAACCCTGATATCATGGGGAACATCAATCTGAAATTGCCATATCTGCTGGCCCTTAGAATGGCCCTCAACTGGGTCTTAAATACCTTTTGCTCCTTCAGACAAAATCGAATAGACCTCAAACCTAAAGCAGGATTATCCTCTCTGTTCCCGTCCATTTCTGATTCCATCCTGTCGCTCGCAATATCCAGGGTCCTTATGGTAACCGGATTTGGGGCTACCATTCTGGCAATCTGGTCGTAATCCTGAAACAAGGTCTGTTCATCTGGAAAACCTCTTTCAAGCAGGTACAGGTATTCTGTCCGATAGAGTCCTATGCCCTCTGCACCGCTCTCAATTGCTACCTGAGCCTCCGCCAAAAACTCAATATTGGCTTTGACGGTTATCTTGTGTCCATCCAGAGTTTCGGCCGGTAGATGTTTGACCCTATCTATGGCCGATTTGTAATTAGTATAACGCCTTATCTCATCCTCATAAGAAAGAATGGTTTTGGGGTCGGGGTTAACAACAACCTCGCCAGTATTGCCATCAACGATCAAAATGTCGCCCTGCAGGATCGCATCGGTGGCCCTTTCCAACCCAACAATAACTGGTATGTCCAGGGCTTCAGACATAATAGCCATGTGCGACGTTCGGCCCCCAACATCAGTCAAAATGCCGAGCACATGGTCTACATCGATCTCAACAATGTCAACCGGCGAAAGGGTATGGGCTACTACAATAACCTCGCCTTGAATGTCAGCCAGGCTCTCTGCTTCTGCTCCTGCTAAGTTCCGCAGTACCCTTTCACTAACGCTATCAACATCGTCCATTCTTCGCCCAATGTAGTCATCCTCGACCTCTTTGAAAAGCACATGGATATTTTTTACCGATTTTTCCAACGCCCACCCGGCATTGATCTTCTCCTTCTGGATTCTCTTTGAGGTTGCATCAAAGAGCATTCTGTCATCCAGGATCATTGAGTGGGTATCCAGCACGAAGGCATAGCCCTCTACCCACTCCGGCATACTGGATTTAAACTTCTGGATCTGCTCCTTTGCCATGTCCACAGCCTGCCTGAAATGAGCAAGGTCTCTTTGTACCTCTTCTTCATTGATCAGTTTCCGGTGAAAAACCTGGGTCTTAGATCTATCAAGGTGGTACGCTTTACCAATAACAATACCCGGAGAAACTGGAAATCCCTTCATTACCTTCTTTTTAGGGCGGTACGGCCGAGTTTCGGTTTCTCCAAAATTATTGATAAAGAGGCTTTCCAGCTCATCCATGAACTCTTTTGCCTTCCTACCGACTATCCTGGCCTCGATCTCTTCCCCATTGGGCACAGCCAGGGAAAGAATCGACAGGATGCTTGAACCGTCCGCCTCTCGAGTGTCTTTCTTTAAAAACAATCTGGCGTCATATTTGCCAGCCAAGGCTACTATCTGGCCAGCTGCCCGCGCATGCATACCAAGCTCATTAGTTACTTTTAAGGATCTTACTTCTTTCATAACGTTTCAAATCTAATAAGAATATCGTTGATTGTCAATAACAGAGATGGGGTTATCACCTTACTCTGCTCCCTGTACAATGATAGTATATTCACCCCTAATCTCCTTGTCCTCGAGTGAGGACAAGATAGCGCTGATTGATCCCCGCTTTACCTCCTCAAAAATCTTGGTCATCTCCTTGGCCAGGGCAATTTTCCTATCACCCAGAATATCATACACATCAGTCAGCATCTTGATCAATCGATGCGGAGATTCAAAGAAAATCATGGTACGGCATTCCTGCTTTAGACCTTCCAGTTCTTTTCTGCGTCTGCCTTTCTTGTTGGATAGAAAACCAACAAACATGAATCTGTGTGTGGGCAAACCTGAAATGCAGAGTGCTGTCAGCGGAGCCGATACACCTGGAACCGGCACCAGTGGTACGCCAGCATCGATGGCTTCCCTGATTAACCTGGAACCAGGATCTGACAACCCGGGTGTTCCTGCGTCACTCACCACGGCAATGTCAAGCCCTGAGTGTAGCTTCTCGAGGAGTACACGTCCCTTATAGTGCTGGTTGTGGCTATTATAGCTGGTCAGAGGTGTCTTGATACCGTAATGCGTGCAGAGCTTCCTGCTATGATCTCTACTCTCAGCGGCGATCAACGCCACTTCCTTCAAAATCCTCAGGGCCCGCAAAGTGATATCCTCAAGATTGCCTATGGGCGTAGAAACGATATAGAGGGTGCCCGGTGCTAACCCATTTTTTCCTCTCTTGGAAACCATCAATAGTGCCTAAGGTTATAAGTGCCCGCCCGCCTCGCAAGCGAGAGTGTTGCGGGCAGGCCTAAAGTGCCTAAAATTGTGGAAACAAATCATTTTGACTTTATCTCACCTTCAACTTTGACAAACTCGTAGAAAGCGTTTTGTGAACAAGATTGAGCATTTTGGGAGAAAAGCGCTTGAGATGTTCAGCGTTAAGAAATGCTAACTGTTTGAGGGCATTATACCGAGTTTT
>JADFWK010000190.1 GCA_015223015.1 Pseudomonadota bacterium | reverse complement strand
ACTTTCCCCCTCCGCATTCTCTCCCGACAAGTCGGGAGAGCTGCGGTTTCCCCCACTGATAAGTCGTGAAAAGGACAGCGGCCTCCCACCAGTCACGACAGAAAAGACCTCATGCCCCTCCCGATATTGCAAACTATTTGATGTTTTCAGTAGTAAGCAGAAGAGGTTTACAAAAAAACACGTAAACAGGCTGTTGCCGAAATCCCTTTTCTCTTGGTCTAAAACGTTTCTTGACAAATGTAAGGCTCGCTCCAGGCGATGTCAAAACTCGCCTTTAGGGCTCAAACAGTTGACATCGCTTATCTTCCACTTCGCCAAGGGTTTTTTGGCAAAAAACGTTTTAATGACCGTTCAAAGGGATTTGTGTTTGGGCAACAGCCTGTAAACTTGTAACAGCACATAACTCCATGGGAAGATTTATCTATCTAGATAATGCTGCTACCTCATTCCCCAAACCTCCACAAGTCACAGAAGCTATGATTCATTATATGAGGGAGGTAGGGGCTAATCCGGGCAGATCAGGGCATAGGCTTTCCCTGGAGGCGTCGGGTATTGTAGAACGTGCTCGTGAAAGTCTCGCAACCCTGTTCAATGTTTCCGACCCAACACGTATTGCGTTTACGATGAATGCTACCGAATCCCTCAACACGGTCATCTATGGGTTCCTGAATGCTGGCGATAACGTGATTATCTCATCGATGGAACACAACTCGGTGATACGACCCTTAAGACATCTGGAGGAAAGCTCTTTTATCACCTTAACGATAGCCCCGTGTGACAATAAGGGTTTCTTGGACATTGATGCGCTGCCAAGGCTTATACAAAAAAACACTGCCTTAGTGGTCTTAAACCACGCCTCAAATGTCTGCGGCACCATTCAAGATGTAAGGGCTGTAAGAGATGCGATAGGTGAGGTGCCCCTTTTGCTTGACGCCGCCCAGACAGCCGGTTGTTACCCGATTGATGTTGAGGCCGACGGTATCGATTTTCTGGCCTTTACAGGCCATAAAGCGCTCTTGGGACCTCAGGGAACCGGGGGCCTCTATATCAGGGAAGGCCTAACAGTACGTCCCCTAAAGCGGGGGGGCACAGGCAGCATTTCTGAAAAGATGCAACAACCGGATTTTTTACCAGACGCGCTTGAAAGCGGGACCCGAAATAACGTTGGCATCGCCGGCTTGGGATCAGGAGTTGATTTCATCCTGGGGGAGGGAGTAGGCAAAATAAGAGAACATGACGAAATCCTCTGCTCAGCCCTGCTCAAGGCCTTGTACCACGTGCCTGGCCTCACGATTTATGGTCCGCTCAGGGCACAAGATCAAACGGCCACCATATCAATAACATTTGATAGAATTCTGCCCATTGGACCTGATGCCCCACTTGGCGGGTGTGGATCAATCAATCTGGCATGGATGGAGGAGGGCGTCCTCCCACACGAGGCCGGGGATATCCTCAATAGCGAATACGACATCTTTGTGCGCATAGGATTGCATTGCGCGCCATTGGCCCATAAGACGCTCGGGACCTTGCCTGAGGGAACAGTTCGGATCAGCATGGGATATTTCAATACGCTACAAGATATGGAAGATACAGCAGAGGCAATCCGAAAGATTGCTGAAAGGTAAATTCCCTGGTAGCGGTCAAACGTATTGGCGTGAACAAGAGCGAGTGATCACCCCCGTTTTCTCAAGACGGTTGAGAAGTTTGAGGATCCCCTGAACAAGCTAGAATCCTATTTCCTTTTTTCCTTTAGGGCAGCAAGGATCTTCTCAGGAGTAATGGGAAGGCTCTTTATCCTTACGCCTACGGCATCGTATATGGCGTTGGCAATAGCCGGGGCAGTTGGAACGAGCCCGGGCTCGCCGATTCCCTTGGCGCCGAACGGTCCGTCCTCATCGCCCGGCTCGATCACAATCGGCTCAACCGGGACAACATCCTTTGCCGTCAGCATTTTGTAATCGAGAAAATTTGGATTCATGACCTTTCCGTTTTCCAGTTTCATCTCCTCTGTAAGGGCGTAGCCCGCACCAATATAAGCGGCCCCGTAAATTTGACCTTTTACGAGAATTGGATTTATTGCCTTTCCCACGTCGTGAGCAGCAAAGAGCTGAAGGATTTTTACCTCTCCTGTTTTCTCGTCCACCTCTACCTCAACGCCAGTAGTGCCAAAGGCATAGGTGCACGATAGATTTCCCTTCATTTCCCGATCCAACATCTCTGTGGGTGGATCATAGAATGCCTCGGCCATTACTACCTTACTTTGTCCAGTTCCCACATGGAGCGCATCTCTTATGATCTGACTTACTTCTACTCTGAAAAAGGGATGTTCAGGATCGCTTTTTGGAAATACCATCCTGTCTTTTATATCCAGAAGCTCGGGCTTCGAAATCAGGGTATAGTCGAGGTCTGGTTCCACAAAATCGGGATCATTCCTCTTCTTCCTCCTGAAACCACTCTTAACTACCTTTGGGATGTTTTCGACTGCCAACTCCAGGATCTGTTGCTTGGCTTTTTCACAGGCCCTGAGCGCTGCATTGCCAGCCATAAAGGTATGACGGCTCGCATGGGTTCCTGCATCCCACAAACACAACCCCGTATCACCAAGCGTTAAAGAGACATCCTCAGGTCTAAAACCCAGGGCTTCTGCAACCATCTGGGAAATGATCGTGGGAGACCCCTGTCCCTGATCTGTTCCACTGTCAAGCACATCTATATGGCCGTTTTGATCTACCTTGACGATCATGCCATGGCCATCGGATTTATAAACCCTGGCGCCTCCTGCGACATGGATGAGGGAGCCCATTCCAACACCCTTACCTTTCCTCCTCTTTTCGTTCCAGTTGAGCCTTTGCTTCACAGAGTTTATGCAGTCCTCTAAACCGCAAGAGGTTATCTTCAGCCTCATGGGTGTTAGGTCGCCTGACTGATTACGGTTGATGAGTCTAAATTCCGCCGGATCAATACCGGCTTCTTCAGCCAGTGTATCCATTGAAGATTCAACAGCAAAGGTGGCTTGTGGATTGCCATACCCCCTCATCGCCTGGCAGTAGATATTGTTCGTATAGACACAGGTAGCTTCGAAGCTGACATTTGGTACACGATAGAGTGAAGACATGGGCATTACCATAACCGATGGGGTTGTGGCGCCCCAAGAGGTATAGGCCCCATTATCCAGGATTGCCTCAGCCTTCCTGAAGGTCAGTCTACCCTCCTTGTCACACCCCTGCTCTATGGTGAAGACGGCAGGCTGTCTCGGTGGCAAAGCTCGAAATTCCTCTTCTCTGGAAAATAGGATCTTTACCGGTTTTCTGGTCCTTAATGCAAGGAGGATACAGATGAATTCGTAGATATCTGTGTCCAGTTTGGTCCCGAAGCTTCCCCCAACTACAGGATTAATAACTCTAACGTTTCTTCCCCGCATACCGATGCTTGAAAGATACTCCATAATTCTTTGCTTGCCCAAGAACACAACATTGGTCTGACTATGGAATGTAAGGTCATTGTTCATATCGAACTCTGCGACGCATCCGCTCGTGCCCATGCAACACTGATTCACCCAGGTGGTGCTCAGGGGGGTATCTTTTACGATGTAAGCTGAATCCTTTCGACCCTGTTCAATATCCCCAGCATAAAACTTCCAGGGCAACGGGAGGATATTGGTCCTGATAGGCTTTCCCCTTGCATCCACCTCGTGAACCAGGGGAGCGTCTTCCTTCATTGCCTCCATAGGATCGAAAATTCCCGGTAGTTCCTCATACTCCACCTCAATCAAATCCAGAGCCTCTTCTGCTATCTCCGGGCTGATAGCGGCAACGGCGGCTACTTCATCACGAAACTGGCGGACAATATCCTTTTTCAATACTGTCTGGTCTCTCAAGAATCCGACCCTCACGTCTGGAATGTTATGACCGGTGAGGACCGCTCTTACGCCGGGTAAGACCTCTGCCTTAGAGGCATCAATTCCCTTAATCCGTGCATGCGCATATTTGCTGTACAGTATCTTCCCGTAGAGCATCCCGGGGAGTTTGAGATCATTGATATAGATAGCCCTACCCGTTACCTTGTCAATCTCGATGGTTCTTGGAGTGCCCTTTCCAACATACAGAAGATTGGACATGATTTCCTCCTGTGAAAACTATTTTTCTTGTTTGATCATTTCCCCAGCCTTCTCAATAGACTCAACAATCTGAACGTACCCCGTGCAACGACAAAGATTACCGGCGATACTTGTTCTGATCTCATCTTCCGTTGGATCAGGATTATGATCCAGAAGGGCCTTTGCCGACATGATCATGCCCGAGGTACAAAATCCACACTGAACCCCATTATTTTCAATAAAGGCCTTCTGAAGGGGGTGCAACGTTCCATCTTTACTGGCAATCCCCTCAATGGTGGTGACAGACTTGCCCTCTACCTCGGGAATAGGATAGATGCAGGAATTTACAGCCTTGCCATCTACAATAACCGTGCAGGCGCCACACTCACCCGCCCCACATCCTTCCTTAGGCCCGGTCAATTCAAAGTATT
>JADFWK010000189.1 GCA_015223015.1 Pseudomonadota bacterium | reverse complement strand
TAACAAAGGATCCCAGTTTTATCTTGAGTCCCTTCGAAAGGGGCTCTTAGCCAAGGGAAAACCATTACAGCAAATCTCTTTGAGCGGTAAGGATATCTCTATCCTTGAAAGATTTCTTTGCCAGTGTGGTTTCTCAGAAGAGAAGGCAAAGAGCTTCCTCCGTGAACTGGTCGAAAGTAATCCCCGCAGGGAAGTCAATCTTTCTCAGTTTTTTCGTAAGATAAGCGAGCTTGACGAATATAAGAGAAAGATGCACCTGCCTATTACCCTTGAGCCCTCAGCTATTCCTCACATTGAATCAGTATTGAGAGCGTGCGGTCTGACTCCAAAACAACTCGACCATGCCTTCAGTGCTGCGCGGGCTGAAGCAGGGGGTTTGAACCTGAACAAACTTGCCACAGAATTAAAAGAAATCAGTGCGAAAATCGGTGCGCAAGGGAACAACCTGCCAAACAAGCTGAAACTAGATCAGTTTGTTAAGGCACTAGAGGGCTTGATAAACCGAGTGGCAGTGAGTAAAGGGGTAGTCCCCGGTGATCAGATCAAACCGGACCACCATGTGTTACACCAGGTTTCTGCAAAACTCGATGGGATAGGGATGAGGACCCCTCACCAGGGTACAGGCGGTCAAATCTCAATGAAGGATTTCATAATTGGTCATGAAACGATGATGCACAAGGGGAATCAGGTACCCACTGACATAAGAGGCACTATTGAGCAGATAGTGGAAAGGGCAGTTATAGCGGAGGAAAAGGAAGGGTTCCTATCCCCTGCATTATCCCTTGCTAAGCTCAAATTAACTAATCTCCACGGGAGAGAAAAAATCGCCATACAAGGTAAGGTAGACAATAAGGAGGGCTTCTTATCTCCTTCTAAATCTAAGGGACATATACACGCCAAAAACGGAGAGCAAAAGGTAGGATCTCTTTACCCCGGCGGCAAAGATGGATCGCCTTCGGGTTTGGATGTTGGCAAAGGGGTTAGAAACGGTGCAGAAGAGGAGGTGTATAGCGTCACATCAAAAACGAAAATTACTAATATGCCCCATCCTGTCTCAAGCAGCGCATTTTCAGAAACAATTACGGCTGCGAAGCAAAACCAGAAACCTCTTGAAAAGAACTTTTTGCCAGCCTATCTGGTCGATCAGGTGGGAAGGCAGCTCGCCAAATCCGTTCTGAGGGGCGAAAGGGTCATCAAGTTACAACTCAAACCCCCTGAGCTGGGAGCGGTAAAGGTCGAGATGGATATAAAAGGTAATATCCTAAAACTGTGGATGATAGCAGAGAATAGCTCGGTAAGGGAGGTTTTGCTCACCAATGCAAATGAGCTCAGAGAGGCTTTGGCGGAGCAAGGGGTAAAGCTGGAACGATTAGATGTGCATATAAACGATGATTCTAACCAATCCCTGGCTCATTCAAAGGAGGGCCCAAGGGATCGGCAAAAATGGTTTCAGGAGATAAACGGCATTTCATCGGGAGCAGGGGATGATAGAGCAGGTTCACTCTCATTCCCCTTTCCTACAGGAGCAAGCAATCATGTATTGGATGTCATGGCATAGTGTCTGGGGGTTTGTTGGGTTCATTGAGTTTATTGTGTTTGTTGAGTTTGCAACAGGTAACCAGCAACGAGTTTTTGTAGAAAGATAAAGATATAGAAAGGAAAGGCGCCATGTATATAAATGGATTGGGAACAACGCATGGGGAGACATCAGCCTATACCAGTCCCAAAAAGGACCTGGGCAGGGATGAATTTCTAACGTTACTGATAACACAGCTTAAAAATCAAGACCCGTTAAGTCCTATCGAAAGTTCCGATTTTACTGCACAACTGGCCCAATTCAGCAGCCTTGAGCAGCTCTTCGGGATGAACGAGACTCTGGCAGATATTCAGGGTACCCTGAGGAGTCAGGAGAGCGGGAATGTCCTTGACTACATTGGGAAGCTGGTCAAGACCCATGACAATACGGTCTTTGTGAAAGACGGAACCATGGACTCAAACACCTACACCTTAGAAGATGGGGCTGAGGTAAACATCTTGATTTACAACACCGAGGGAGTCGAGGTCCGCAAGATCTACGCTGGTTGGAAGGAGACCGGCGAACATGATCTTTCGTGGGATGGCACGGACAGTAGCGGCAACCTGGTCGGTGATGGGGTCTACTTCTTTGATGTAGAAGCTATAGATGAAAATGGGTTTATTGTTCCCTATGATGCGTATCTCACCGGAGAAGTCACCGGTGTCACCTATCAAAATAGCATTCCCTACCTAATGATCGGGAACAAGCTGGTAGCGCCTGAAAACATTATAGAGGTTACGAAAAACAATAGTTAGTGGTCAGTTGTCACGAGCAGAAAAAACAACGGACAACACACAACAAACAATAAACAATTAAGTAAGGGAGGGAAATAAAATGTCACTATCAAGTTCACTTTTCTCGGGTATCAGTGGTCTGAGTACCCTTGGCAACGCCATGACCGTTATCGGCGACAATATTGCCAACGTAAACACGGTGGGTTTTAAGTCAAGCCGTGTTAGCTTTCAGGATGTCCTGAGTCAAACCGTGTCAACTACTGCCGGTACGGCTCAGGTTGGGCGAGGTACGTCTCTGGCAGATATTACCAGCAGCTTTTCCCAGGGGTCTTTTGAGTCCACAGACTCGACCACCGACTTGGCCATTGGCGGTGCCGGGTTTTTTTTGGTGCGGGATCCCTCCAACCTAAACAATGAATATTACACTCGCGCAGGCCAATTCAGGTTTGACAAGGACGGGAATTTTATAAATCCTGCGGGCTATATTGTGAGGGGATGGGTGCTTGACCAGAACGGGCAGGATACCGGTTCAATCAGCGACATTACCTTGTCCTCATTCACGTCTCCACCTTCTGCGACCGACCGGATGACTGTGGTGACAAACCTGGACTCCGGTGCTCAAGACCTGTCTGCGGCATTGCACATGGAATGGGATGCTCAGAATGCCGTGCCTATTGCAGACACAGCTTACGAATATCAGACAACGGTCAAGGTCTACGATTCCCTTGGCGATACCCACGACCTCACTGTATACTATGATCTGGGTGCCGGTTCCACGTGGGAATTCATTGTCACCTGCAATCCGGGCGAAGATAATCGGGCAGGGGCCCAAGCACGCCTAGGGCTTGGTGACAACGGAGTGGGCATGCTGGGGCGAGGGGAAATTGTATTTAACGCCAGTTCCGGTGTCATTACCGATATTAATTTAACTGAATTTACGCCTGCTGCCGGCGACTATGATCTAACCACGGGAACCTGGACCGTGCGAACCGAGGCCGCTGATCTTACCAACGGCTATTTTACCCTTGCTCCGGATTTCCTCGGCGGCTCGCCTCTGAACGTAGAACTTGATTTTGGTTCTGTTTACAGCAGCGGTTCCGGTGCTTGGCTCAACGATTCCCTTTCCACAACCCAGTTTGCAGTCTCTTCCACAACGATCTTTCAGTCGGCTACTGGCTATGGCGCAGGAGACCTGCAGTCGGTTACTGTTGGAACGGATGGCGCCATCACGGGTCAATACTCCAATGGTGAGGTTATCCCCCTGCATCGGGTGGCCCTGGCCAAATTTCAAAATGTTCAGGGTCTTCATAAGGAAGGCGGAAACCTCTATAGAGAGACGAGACTGAGTGGTGTGCCCATTACCGCCAGACCTGGGACCAATGGATTGGGTAGCATCGCACCTAACTCCCTGGAACAGTCGAATGTGGATATCGCCACGGAATTTGTCAAGATGATCGCCACACAACGGGGGTTCCAGGCAAATTCTAAGATCATTACCGTGACCGACCAGATGCTCGCGGAGTTAATCAATCTGAAGAGGTAGCATCAAAGAGGCAGATGTCAAGATCTTGACATCTGCCTCTCTCCTTGACGCGAGCGTGTCGACATAATGCTTCACACACGGGTTGAGCATTCATATCCTCTTGTAATACCTCACTTTTTTCACTCCACGAAATATATTCCATTACCCAAAAGAATGGCACAAAGGTTGCTCTACTTAAAGTTACAAGTGCCTAAAATGCCTAAAATTAAAAGTTTAAAAAATACAGATATTAAATAAACTATGAATGGCATTTGGAGCAGTTGCAACATGAATACGACGAATGTGGTCAATTGGTTGCAGCCTTTACTTCCATTAAGCCAAGACTTCAATTTACTTATGATTTTAGTTCACTTTAGGCACTTTAGTTCACTTTAGGCATTTTAACTCCCTAAGGAGCTATTATGGACATTGCCACCGTCTTAGGTGTTATTTCTGCATTTGGCCTTATGTGTATTGCCATTTCCATGGGTGGTGGGATCCAACTTTTTATCAATATCCCTGCTTTAATGATTGTTGTGGGCGGCACGCTTGGGGCGACAATGATTAACTATCCCGTAAAGGATGTGTTAGGGGTTTTCAAGGTCGTTAAGAAAGCACTTTTTGCCAAAAAGATATCGGTAACTCAACTCATCAAGCGGTTTGTTGACTTTGCCAAGAAATCCCGCAAGGAGGGGATCTTGGCTCTCGAGGGCGATATAAAGGATGTAAGTGATGAATTCTTGAGAAAAGGGGTACAGCTCGCTATCGACGGATTGGAGCCGCAAGAGATCGGTGAGATCCTCGAAACAGAGATTGATTTTGTCAGAAGCAGACACCAACTGGGTGCAGAGATTTTTACCACTATGGGAACATATTCTCCTGCCTTGGGAATGATAGGGACCCTTATAGGATTGGTGCAGATGCTTCAGACCATGGATGACGCCAGTAAGATTGGCCCGGCTATGGCTGTGGCCTTGCTGACCACCTTTTACGGTTCAATAATGGCCAACATCGTGTGTTTGCCCATCGCGGGAAAGCTGAGAACCCGGAGTAAGGAAGAGGTACTGACAAAGGAAATGGCGATTCAGGGGGTAGCATCCCTTTCAAACGGCGATAACCCCAGGATCCTTGAGCAGAAACTCCAGGCCTTTATACCCCCTAATCAGCGGGAGTAATTGTAGGTATGGCTGGAAAGAAGAGAGATAGAGATGATGAACCCATCAAACTGAACGTGGCATTGCTTATGACTGTGTCGCTGTTTCTCATTCTTTTGACCTTTTTTATTTTGCTCAACTCCATAGCGGTAATAGATGAGCAAAAAAAGCTCATGGCCATAGGTTCACTCATGGGTCCTTTTGGCAGGCTTCACGGTGGGTTATCGCCCTCAGGGACCGGTGAGTCGATCATGACACCTTTTGCTCACATGACCCAAGAGAGGGTCAAGATTATTGAACTATTATCTCTTCTGGAAAAAACCATGGTGGGCCAGGTCAAAATCGAATCGGGCGAGGGTAGGGAGGTAATCACTATTAATGAGAGAGTCCTCTTTGGAAAGGATAAATCCAGGCTCAAACCGTCTTCATATCATGTGCTCGATGAGCTCTGCCACATTACGAGAAAGGGAGACTATCCGGTAAAGATCGTCGGGTATACCGATAATAGGCCCGGTGAGGGAATGGGCTTTAAATCAAATTGGGAGTTTTCAAGTCTCATGGCAATTCAGGTCCTCAAGTATTTCGTTTCAAAGGGTAAGATCGCCCCTGAGAGGCTCTCTGCCTACGGACGGGGCAGCAATAACCCAATTGCCTCAAATGCCACCAGGGAGTCGAGGGCCCAAAACAGAAGGGTGGATATTGTTTTGAATTTTCGGGCACCACTGTACGTGAAAAGGATTCTTAAGAAGAAACCGGCAGGTATCTTTACCTATAAGGATTTTGACTTCAGGATTTTCTGAGTATGCACAGAAGAAGAAATCATGGCGCCGACGGTCAACACACGGATCCCAATAGGTGGATGGTAACCTTTTCGGACCTGCTGCTGATCTTGCTAACCTTTTTTGTAATGCTTCTTACCATTTCATCTATGGATAAAAAGAAGCTGAAAGAGATATTTATGTATCTTAAAGAGGCGGTTGGTGTGCTTGAATTAGCTGGAACCAGGGGGATTACTGATCTAGCCAATTTTATTCAAGAATACAGTGAGACTCATACCTCCTATGTGATTGATCGGAGGCTTCTTGCGGATCTTTTCATACCGTTGATTAAATCAGATGAAGACCCCGAGCAGAGGTTTAAGGATCTGAGTGTGTTAATAGAGATAACCGATGATGAGAGAGGTATTGTTTTTTCCTTTCAGGAAAACATCCTGTTTGATTCGGGAGAGGCCAGAATTAAACATGAGGCATTCCCTGTTCTGGACTTACTGGCCGAGGCTATAGATGGCTGCCCCAATCATGTTCTTGTTATGGGTCATACGGATAATATCCCAATTCACAGTCAGATATTCGTATCAAACTGGGAGCTTTCGGCTTGCCGGGGGCTTTCTGTTCTGGAATATTTTCTGGAGCAAAGGGGGCTCTCACCATCACGCTTTTCTGCTGGGGGTTACGGCCCCTCGAGGCCTGTCCAGCCAAATGATACTCCGAAAAACAGGGCCACAAACAGGAGGGTGGAGATAATCTTCAAACATCTACAGGGGGTTTAAATGGCAGAAGAGATGGATGCTCAACAAGAGATACAGCCCAAGAAATCTTTTCACAAGTTCATAATCTTGGGAGTTATGGTGGTGGTTCTTGGAGCTGGCGGCTATGTGGGTTGGAACTACTTTAAAGGCAATAGGTACGAAAACATAAAAGAGACCCAGACTACCAAAGCTGATGCTAACAAGAAGAAGGATGAGGCGAAGATCGTTTTTCCCCTTGAGTCATTTATCGTCAATCTAGCGGATAGAGAAGGAATCGGTAGGAGATACCTAAAGATTACCCTTGCGCTGGAGGTTTGTGATGAAGAAGAGAAGAGGATGGTAACAAGGTATACCGCAGAGCTGAGGGACACCATCCTCCTGCTTCTTTCCAGCCAATCATTCAGTGAGATTAGTACCATGGAGGGGAAGCTTGAATTGAAACAGGCACTCCTCTCCAGGATCAACCACGCCCTTGGTGGGAGAATTGTTCAGAGACTCTATTTTACCGAATTTGTGGTGCAATAGGTTACACTATGGGAAACGTATTATCGCAAGATGAGGTTGACTCTCTCCTTAACGGGATAAGTGACGGTAAGGTCAAAACCGAGACGGATACTCCTGAAAGAGGTGAGGGGCTGAAGGTATATGATTTTACCTCACAAGCTGGACCTTCACTTGCCAGCATGCCTGCGTTGGGAACTATTAATGAAAGGTTTGTTGGTTTTTCAAGGGCAAGTCTCTCCGCTGCCACAAGGTCGGTTATAGATGTAACCATATCTTCCGCTGAATCAGTTCCGTTTGACGAATTCTCTCATTCCATTCCCCTTCCATCAAGTTTGAATATCTTCAAGATGGCGCCTCTTAAGGGATTTGGCCTGCTCGTTATGGAAGGCCCCCTGGTGTTTGCCTTTGTTGATACCTTTTTTGGGGGAAAGGGCAATGGTCAGGTAAAACCTGAAGGAAAAGACTTTACTCCCATTGAGACAAGAATAATAGAAAAGGTAATTGGCATAATACTTGGCGACCTAGAGCATGCATGGTCAGATGTTCATAAGATAAAGATGGTCTTAGCACGCTCGGAAATGGATCCACAGTTTGCTGCCATAGCCAATCCTAACGATTCGGTGATGGTGAATAGGTTCGTGGTAGAATTTGGGAACACCTCTGGAAACATGGCCATCTGTATTCCTTATGCCACTATTGAGCCTCTGCGGGAGAAACTGAGGCAAGGGCTTCAGAATGAAAAGGTAGAAGTAGATCAAAGGCGGAGAAAACACATTCAGGAAAAAATAAAGGAACTGGCAATAAATGTGCGGTGCACCTTAGGCATGGCAAAGATTACTGGCAGGGAGCTGCTGGAGATAAAGGTTGATGATGTAATACCGCTTGAGCAAGGGGTAAACGATTCAATCACCGTGAGTGTAGAGGATATTCCCAAGTTTAGGGGTTTTCCAGGCACGCGTAACAATAAGCAGGCGATAAGAATAAGTGAAAGAGTTAACAAGGAGTAGGTGATGAATGACACTGATACGGTAACAGATAATGGCCACAAAGAGGCATCACAAGAAAATGAACAGACAGGAACAGTGCAAGGG
>JADFWK010000188.1 GCA_015223015.1 Pseudomonadota bacterium | reverse complement strand
TTAGGGCTCAAACAGTTGACATCGCTTATCTTCCGCTTCGCCAAGATTTGTTGGCAAAAAACGTTTTAATGACCGCTCAAAGGGATTTCCGTTTGGACAACAGCCTGGAAAAAGGCCTGACCCCCAAGGATGCCTTATGAGTTTTTTATCAGGTTTCATAGCTATAATTGGACCACCGAACAGTGGCAAATCTACCCTCTTGAATAGGCTTCTGGGTCGAAAGATAGCGATCACGTCTCCCAAGCCGCAAACTACCAGAAACAGGATACTGGGGATTTATAATGGAGATGGGTTTCAGATGGTGTTTATGGACACTCCCGGGATCCATCCAACCAGATCTCTCCTCCATAAGAGCATGGTGAGGTCGGCTAAGGCTTCCTTGGAAGAGGTTGATATTATTCTCCTCGTCGTAGGATTGGAGGAGGTTACTCATAGGGATGAGTTGAAAAGTATCGTAAGACTTGTAAAAAAGACACCGAAGCCTGCCGTGCTGGCCATAAACAAGGTAGATTTGATAAGAAAAGAGAATTTGCTCCCTATGATCGAGTCCTATAGCAAACTAAACTGTTTTGATTGTATCATCCCGCTTTCGGCGCTTTACGGTGATGGGGTAGAAGTCTTGGGCGAAGAACTGAAAAAGAGACTATCCACTGGGCCTCAATTTTTTCCGCCCGATATGGTCACGGATAAGCCCGAGGACTTTCTTATTGCTGAAATCATACGGGAGAAAATATACTATGCAACAAGAGAGGAGTTGCCCTATGCTTCCGCTGTAGTGGTTGAAAACTTGGAGGAAGATAAGAAACGAGATCTCCTCATTGTTCGGGCCGTTATATGTGTGGAAAAGGCATCACAGAAAGGGATTATTATCGGGAAACAGGGAACACTGATAAAAAAAATAGGAAGGGATGCACGGGTAGAAATAGAAAAGATGTTTTCCGTGAAAGTCTACCTGGAGCTCTTCGTGAAGGTAGAAAGGAATTGGAGCAGCGATGCCCGTTCTTTGAGGAAGCTCGGATACTAACAAAGAAACCAACCACCCGAAGGCAGTTGGTTTCTTGTTAGGAGAAAAGAGTCACTTTCTGATTCTTTAAGATATGCAATATCCTTGCCAGGATAGTAGATTTTTGAGAGCATCATGTAACTGATTGAAATAACTAAGGTATTCATTAATTCCAAATTTTTCTCTTCATCTCCATCATCACGAGCTGTTAAAATTATTTAACATACTCACTCCATGACGGAGGTAGTGAGCGTGTAACATCCTAGAATCACAGACATATTCTTTGTTAAAATTTTTTAACAGCTAACTTAACATACCATATTTTTTCATCTTATAATGCATTGCATGCCGAGTGATGCCAAGCGTTTCAGCTGCCCTGGATTGTACATTATTGGAATGCTTCAAGGCCCTTGAGATAAGTCTTTCTTCTATCTGGTCAAGGGCCTCGGCTAGGGCCAGGTTAAGTGGGACTATCTTATCCAGGTCTATGGCTTGCTCTTTCTCACTTATCACATAATCAGGGAGATCCTTCAAGGTAATGCTTTCATCTGAGCTCATCACCATAGCCCTTTCAATGGTATTCTCCAGTTCCCTGATGTTCCCAGGCCAGGGGTAGCTGTACAGGGCCTTCCAGACCTCCGGAGCCAGTTCTATTTTTTTCTTGTTGGACGATCTGAATTTTTCCACAAAGTGGGCAACAAGAAAGGGAATATCCTCGACCCTCTCCTTTAATTGTGGTACCTCAATATGAACTACGTTCAAGCGATAGAAGAGGTCTTCCCTGAAGATGCCTTTGTCTACGTCTTCCTTAAGTCTGCGATTAGACGCTGCCAGAATCCTGACATCCACCTTAATGGTTTTGGTGCCCCCCACCCGTTCAAACTCCATCTCCTGCAATACCCTGAGCAGCTTTACCTGCAGTGAAGGTGACATCTCGCCCACTTCATCCAGAAACAGAGTGCCGCCATCAGCCAGTTCGAATCGGCCCTTTTTCATGGTAACAGCACCGGTAAAGGCGCCTCGTTCATGCCCGAAAAGTTCGCTTTCTAACAAGGTTTCGGTCAGCGCGCCGCAATTTATGGAGATAAAGGGCCTGTTTTTCCTGGGGCTGTTGTAGTGAATGGCCTTGGCGATGAGTTCCTTACCGGTGCCGGATGGGCCAGTGATCATGACAGAGGCCTTGGATGGAGCAACTTTCCCAATCATTTCGTAGATCTTAAGCATAGGCTGGCTCTTGCCAATGATATTCCCATACTTATAGCGATCTGATAGTGCATCACTGAGGAGCCTGTTTTCCTTTTTGAGCCGGTAGAATTCAAGAGCTTTCTTGACAGTCAGCTTCAATTCCTCATTTCTGAAGGGCTTGGTAATATAATCATAGGCCCGCTTTTTCATAGCCTCAACGGCCTTCTCTATTGTACCGTATGCGGTCATCATGATAACGGGAAGTTCCGGGTCTATCTTCTTTGCCTCTTCGAGAAGCTCCATCCCGCTCATTCCGGGCATTCTCATGTCGGTAATTATCAAATCCAAATCCGCTTCTCTGATTAACCGGAGGGCATTCACGGCATTGTCTTCCGTAGTTATCTCGTAACCCTCTGGAGCCAGCAGGGCTTCAAGGATGACGAGGTAGTTCTTTTCATCATCTACAATCAATATTGTTTCCATATGAAGGTACCTTTACACTATTGTTTGCAGGGCAAGGTAACAAATACTTTTGTGCCCACACCTTCCTCACTCTCGATCCAAACCTTTCCTTTGTGTCCTTCGATAATATTCTTCACAATAGAAAGGCCAAGACCACTTCCTTTCTCCTTTGTTGTGAAAAAGGGGCTAAATATCTTTTTGAGGTTCTCATCTCTGATTCCGATTCCTGTGTCTTGAATCTCAACTCGGCAAGTGTCTTTCTCTTTTTCGATGTTAATAGTGATATTCCCACCATCCTCCATTGCCTGAATGGCGTTAATAAGGATATTTAGGAATGCCTGGTGGAGAAGCCCCGGGTCTGCCTCAATAGTACATGGCCTACCACTCAGGTTGCCATTATTTACTGTGACCCCCTTCTTATCTAGTTCAGGCCGGAGAAAAGTAACGTTTCTCTCAATAACCTCGCCCAGCGGGCAGTCTTGCAGGTCAGGCACCTGGGGGCGGGCAAAGTTAAGAAAGTCAGTTACGATATCATTAAGACGCCCTGATTCCTCAATAATAATATTTGATAGTTTTTTCTGGGCCTGACTGTGTTCGGATTTCTCAGCCAACAATTCCGCTGTACTCCTGATTATGCCCAAAGGATTTTTTATCTCGTGAGATACGCCAGCAACCATTTCACCGAGAAGAGCCAACCGCTCCGCTTGATTCAGTTGATCCTCCAACAGCTTCTGTTCCCGAGCCCTTCTTGCAAGAGTATGTTCGGCCTTTCTTACCACCAACAGAAGAGCCAGAAATATGAGAAACATAACCACAAGAGATACGCCAAAGATAAGATATCTGAATCCTAATATTGATTCATATTCTTCTGTCAGGTCTTGGGTTACTTCAAATACACCCAATATGCCTATATAAGAATAGGGGGGTTCTGCCTTGAAGGGGATAAAAGTCTTAAGCTTCTTTTCCTTTGCAAAATCAAGGAGCCAGGTACCAAAGATCGAATCTTCCCGAGATATCAAACGGGAGCTGTACTTCCCCTTAAGGGCAATTTTGTATCCCATGCCTCCTCTGCCAGTTAATCCAACCAGATCCCTATTAGTGCTATAGGCAATTTGCCCCTTCTCGGTATCATATATATTGACGTTTTCTATGTGAAAGGAGTGAATAGTGGTCCTGACGATCTTGTCCATCAGATCGAATTGTTCCTTTTGTCTCAAGCTTATCGCCCCGTATCGGTACCTCACCGGTATAGTGAAATAGTGAAATACCTGATGATTCAAATTATTTGCTATGAGCAGCGCATGATTTTCATAGGAATTCATCAAAATCTTAGTAGCCCGCTGGGAAATGACCATTGAGAGGACAAACGTCGAAACAGTAAGGATCACGAAACTCGTATAGGCAAAAAACTTTACCAGTCGAAACCGTTTCGTCTCAGGTTGGATTGTTTCCGGATTTTGTTCCATACGCTCTACAGTCTCGTTTGGCCTTGGTGTTTTCTAATCAGGAAATATTCAGCCATTCTGTCTCAGGCGGATCAGCACTTCACAAATGAAGCTCCCCGCAGTTGAACGTTTAACCCACCCTTACCTTTCCAAGATAGTCACTAATTGCCCTATCGTAGTGCCAGGTAAGGTTAAAGACCTTTTTCGCCAGTTCAAATCGTGTTTCCAAGCTAGTTGTGCCAGATTCTGAGATTTCCCCTAACACCCTGGAATAATCCGATGGATCCGTTATAACGGTTACATCCTTGAAATTCTTGGCCGCCGATCGGATCATGGAGGGGCCACCTATATCGATATTTTCTACGGCCTCTTCAAGGGTGCATCCCTCCTTTGAAACCGTGAGTTCAAATTGATATAGATTAACAACGACCAGGTCTATACTCCTTATGCCGTGTTTTTCCATCATCTGAATGTCTTCCTGGTTATCTCTCCTTCCCAACAGTCCCCCATGTACCTTGGGGTGAAGCGTTTTAACCCGGCCATCCATCATCTCAGGAAAGCCGGTATACTCAGATATATCCAGAACCTTTATTCCTCCATCCCTCAGTGTTCTTGCCGTACCCCCCGTTGACAGAATTTCAACACCCAGTTTCTCTAGAGACCGTGCAAACTCAACAATGCCGCTTTTATCGGTCACACTGATCACCGCTGTAGATACCTTACTCATACCACATCCTCCTTTTGGTTACGATTAAAGGCTTTCCGAGTTCTTTAATAGATATTTGTAGCCGTTCATGGGTTCAAAGGTTCAATGGTTCAAGGTTCACTAAAAACCCGCTTGCCATACGTCGGGCAAGTCTGAACGGTTGTTTCGTTAGTTCTGAGCGGTCTTGCACCGAAGTTCAGAGTGAGCTCTACGTGGTGTTGGATCAATCTGAGTTTCAGGACATGTATGATCGTGCTCGACGCACTAGCGCTACCGGTCGTGGTTTCATTCCGCCATACATCTGGCGGGCTGGCCTACAAGCAAGGTCAACGAAAGAAAGATAACCCGACTCGGCTGAGCCTTTCGGCCCCGAGCTCAAGGCCGAGGGGCTCGTCGCAGGCTGAACCCTGAACCCTGAACCTGTGAACGCTTACAGATATTTCAATAGAAACG
>JADFWK010000187.1 GCA_015223015.1 Pseudomonadota bacterium | reverse complement strand
CGGGCCCTTATCCTCAGCAGGGGAGAACCCCTTGCCTTTGGCGACCTCCAAGCCCCGGTGAAATCCGAAGCTCCCTTTGAATCAGGAGTAGGGCCCGGATCTCATTTAGATCTTCAACGCGAAGATTCGCTGGCACTTGATGAGATTGTCTCTCAACACATACGCCAGGTCCTGGAGATGACCGGTGGTAGGGTTGGGGGGGAACGGGGAGCAGCCCACCTGTTGGGAATCAATCCCTCAACCCTGCGCAAGAGAATGAGGAAACTGGGCATCCCCTTTGGGCGGAAATGCAAGAAGAATTGAAAGCCCGGTATATCCTTGTTCCCAAAGAGTGGAGTAGCTTATGGGTATAGCCCTTAAAGGTAAGGTCCCTTCCATTGATAAATGCTACAAGCTGCTTAAGAGATATCATGTTCCAGATCATATTGTTCAGCATAGCAAGACGGTTTGTAAGGTTGCAGTTTTGTTGGCAGAAAAGCTTAATGAACAAGGGGAGAATCTGAGCATACCTGAGATTCAGGCAGCAGCACTTTTGCACGATGTGACAAAGATGGAAGGTCTTAACGCAGGCCAGGACCATGCCAAAACCGGTAAAGAGCTCCTTGTGAAACTTGGTTTTCAGAGGATTGGTGAAATCGTTGCCGAGCATATAAAGCTGCAAGAAGAACGAAACTCCCCACCGTTATCGGAAGAGGAGATTATTAATTATTCAGATAAGCGGGTGATGCATACCAAGGTTGTAACTCTTGCGGAGCGATTTGCCGATCTAAGAAAACGCTATGCAGTTAAAGGAATGGATAAGAATGTAGTGCAACGGATACGTGGCCTTGTATATGAGACCTATGATCTTGAGAAGAGGATATTTGCCAAACTGGATTTCACTCCCGAGAAGCTGTCAGATTTGTTGGAGCGTAAATGGAGCGAGAAACACATATCATGAGAATAAAAGGTGAGATTTTGGCTTTCTTCTACATTCACCAATTGTCTGGAAGTGGAAATGCCAGCGACTCTTGACAATAGATCAAGGAGATTGTAGTTTTTTTGAGCGGGAATAGATCTGAGGATGAGGCGGAAGATTCTAAAGGAGGTGGCTGCGGATAAAGCCACTACGAGCATATTGAATTCTTCTTGTAAGGAGGAGGGGGAAATGGTTTCCGAGGAAAGCCGCGAGAGTAAAACAATCCGAGAAAAAATGGCCGAAGAAGAGCTGGTTAGAGAGAAGACAGATGCTGAAGGAAACAGATGGAGAAAGGCATATTTTGGTGGTGGTGAACATTTTGAAAACTGGTTGGCTCAATGCAGAGAATTAGGAGAGGTTATGGTAGAAGAGGTTGACTCTACAGGATATAAATGCTTTGAGGAAGGTGGAGAAAAACTCTACAGAATCTGGATAAGGCTGGATGCACGAAGAGAAGACGACCTTTTTTAGATTCGCCGCTCTCTCGGCAATGGTCTTCACCTTTGTTTGTTGCAAGGGTTATAATCGCCGAAGAAACTATTGAACAAAAGGAGGCCGAAAAGGACCGGTAATGAGGAAAGCGAGAACTGCCTCTGTTATATTCGCTGCGGGTTATGGAAGCAGGATAAAGGATTATTCTGGTAACAAGATACTCCTGCCTTTAGTCCCCGGATCAGATCCTTATAGAGGAGAGTATCCGATATTTTCTGAAATTATGAAAAATCTGCCAACAGGACCGAAGGCATTGGTGGTGCACCACAGAAAGGAAGAAGTGATTGATGCCACTCGTGATCTTGGCGTTTTTTATTGTGATCAACCTGTGCCCAATGGAACAGGGGGCGCCCTCATAGCTGCAAAGGGTTTCTTAGAAGACATAGATCAGGAAGATCTCATTATTACTATGGGCGATGTTCCCTTTGTAAAGGCATCAACCTATCGGAACCTTATTCGCCACCTGAATTATCAGGATCTAGTTGTTCTGGGCTTTAAACCAAGGGACAGAGCTCAGTATGGTGTTTTAGAGATAGAAAATGAGGCGGTCAAAAGGATTATCGAGTGGCGGTATTGGAGGGAATATCCAGGAGAGATGCAGAGCCGTTTTGAGATTAGCAACTCAGGCATATATGCAGCCAATAGAGCCATTCTCCTTGAATACCTTGAGAGGCTGAAACAAATACCTCACCAGGTAGAGAAGGAAAGAGATGGCCGGATAGTAGTTGTCGAGGAGTATTTTATTACTGATTTGGTTGAGCTGTTGAACAATGATGGGCTGACGGTTGGTTTTGCCCTTGCCGAGCAAGAGCATGAGGTGCTGGGTATAGACACCCATGAGGATTTGATGGTAGCTCAGAGCATATTTGCCAAGAAAGACAGAGAGGTAAAAAGACTTTGATTGCAGAACCAGGAAGTGATATCAATAGAAAGCAGTTCACTTCTTTGCCCAGTATAGCTCATGGGATGAGCAAGGGCCAATTCTGATTCAGAAAGCATAAACCATGAAAAAACATTCCACTTCTCCCCTGTTACCAGAAGACGTTTGTCGTGTCCTTTTTGAACAGGGGTTTATTTCAAAAGGGCAGAGAGAAGGGATTTTCCGGAAAAAGGATATCCTGCAGAAGAAGTTGGAGAAGCTGCGGATTATCAGGCACGCATCAGGAGGCTCCTCTTCCAGAATAACTAATCCCATAACGATTGTTGATATTATCTGCTTTTTGAGACTCAACCGAAAAGATGATCCAACACGGGAGCTCGATGAGGAAACCATCTACCAGGCCCTGGCTGAAGAGTGGGGAATAGAGTATAAGAAGGTAGATCCGCTCAAACTCGATCTCAAGCTGGTAACAACCATGATCCCCAGATCCTTTGCTATGAAACACCTCGTTCTCCCCACTGGTGTAAAAGATGGCTGGCTGACGGTTGCTACACCAAATCCCCATGATCTTGAGGTTATGGACGATATCAGCAGGGTTACGCAACTAAAAGTAAGGCCCGTGGTTTCAAGCAAGTCTGATATCATCAAGCTCATCGATGAATTCTATGGTTTCAGACGATCGATCGTTGCAGCCGATCAGCAGTTCTCGGGCCCTGGGATTGACCTCGGCAACCTGGAGCAGTATGTGAAGCTCCAAAAGGCCAAGGGTCTCCCTTCAGATGATCGGCACATTGTAAATGCCGTGGACCACCTCTTTAATTACGCCTTTGATCAGAGGGCCAGTGACATTCATATTGAACCTAAGAGAAATATCACTTCGGTCAGGCTTCGGATTGATGGGATCTTACATTCCATCTATGAATTGCCAAAAAGCCTTCATGGGGCTCTTATTTCCAGAATCAAGAACCTCTCGCGCCTTGATATGACGGAAAAGAGACGTCCCCAGGATGGGAGGATAAAGATTGACAGGGGTCAAGGGCTTGAGGCGGAGATCAGGGTTTCAACAGTGCCAACAGCCTTTGGTGAAAAAGCCGTTTTGCGTATACTGGATCCGGATATCCTGTTCCGGGATATCAGCCAGCTCGGCATGACATCACTGGACGAGGTGCGATACCAACACTTCATTAGTCTTCCTTATGGCCTTGTCCTGGTGTGTGGTCCTACTGGCAGCGGTAAATCAACCACCCTGTATTCCACCTTGAGGTATCTATCTACAAGGGAGAGAAACATCACCACTGTGGAAGATCCCATTGAGATGGTGTATGAGGATTTTAACCAGATAGCTGTGCAGCCGGCAGTGGGTATTACATTCGGCAGTATCTTGAGGAATATCCTACGGCAGGATCCTGACATAATTATGATTGGGGAGATGAGAGATCTGGAGACGGCGCAGAATGCTATTCAGGCATCTCTAACAGGGCACCTGGTGCTTTCAACCCTCCATACCAAGGATGCCCCTCTGAGCATTGACCGCTTGGTGGACCTTGGTGTTCCCCGCTTTCTTATCCATTCTAACCTCATTGGTGTTTTGGCCCAGCGACTCCTCCGCAAGATTTGCCCTTACTGCACCGAGACCTTTGAAATCAGCAGCGAAGAGCTTATGGCTATGGGAATTGAGACAGGAAAAGAGGGGATGATTGAGTTAACCAGGGGTAGGGGTTGTGTTAGATGCAGGGGGACCGGTTACTTGGGAAGGTTCGGTATTTTTGAAGTCCTACCGGTCACAGAGACAATCAAGGATTTGATTGCCCAGGAAGGAAATGCCGATATGATCAGGCAGACTGCCTGCAAGGAAGATATGGTTACGCTCAGGGAAAATGCCATCAAAAAGATGCTCAACGGTGACACAACCTATCAGGAGGTAGTCAAGGTAACCTGGGGGCAGATCTGATCTATGCTGACTCACCTTGCTATCAATGATTTTGCAATTATAGACGCTCTGTCTGTCAGCTTTTCACGAGGATCAAATATACTCTCTGGAGAGACTGGCGCAGGAAAGTCAATTATCATCAATGCCGTTAATCTCATCGTCGGGGGACGAGCATCCCCTGATCTTATCAGAACTGGTGCCGACAGGGCAGTAGTTGAGGCCCTGTTTCAGGTTCCTGCAGAATCTCCTCTTTCCAGGATATTGGCTGATATGGACATACCATTTAATGGAGAAGTGTTGATAAAGAGGACCATCTCTAAGGAGGGCAAGAGCAGGGTAAGGATCAATGGCTCTCTTGCCACACTCCACATGCTTTCCCAGCTAGGGCCCCATCTGATAAGTGTCTCAGGGCAAAACGAGCATCAAGTTCTACTGAGGCCTGACAACCATCTTTTTATCCTGGATGATTTTGGCGACCTAACAAAAGAGAGGCTTACATTTACTGGCCTCTACCGGGGCTATTACGCTTATAAGGAAAGGTTAGAAAAACTGCGGGACGATTTACAAAAAGAAGAGGAAAAACGGGAACTTACACAATTCCAGATCCAGGAGATTGAAGAGGCAAAGCTCGTTCCCGGTGAGGATATAGGGCTCGAGGAGGAAAGGAGCCGGCTTATGCATGCCGAGACCCTAATGGATATAGTGTTTAAAGGCTATCACACCCTCTATGAAAAGGATGAATCTGTCTTATCTATCTTGAGCCTCCTTAGCAAAGAAATGGGCAAGGGCGTTAGTATGGACTCCAATCTGGATCATTTTAAGAAAGAGTTGGAGTCAGTTGAGCTTCGAGTGGAAGATTTGGCCTTGGAGCTACGGAATTTTTACACCAAGCTCAGGGTTGATCCCAAAAGGCTAGAGGCAGTCGAGGAGAGATTGCATCTCATCAGGCGATTGAAAAAGAAGTATGGTTCCTCCATAGAAGACATACTCTCTTTCAAGGAAGGGCTTTCTCAAAAGAGGTATCAACTGGCTCAGAAGCAGGAGGAACTCAAAAGGGGTGAAACAGAGCTTGAGGAAAAACGAGAGGGGTTACTGAGAATGGCCACCAGCCTCTCTCAAAAGAGACGTGAAATAGCAGAGACACTGGAAAAGAGTGTATTAGAGGAACTCGATCAATTAGGTATGGCCGGGACCAGATTTAAAATTGAGTGTGGCTCTATTTCATCAGTTGGTGGTATTCATTCGGCAGACATGGTTGATTCTGCTATCAGCGCCGACGGCATCGATGTTGTGGAATTCCTGATATCACCGAATGTAGGTGAAGATTTGAGACCATTGGCCAAGATTGCCTCTGGTGGAGAACTGTCCAGGATCATGCTTGCCCTCAAGACTATATTGGCGCGATCTGGTTTGGTTGAAACCCTTGTTTTTGATGAGATTGATGCTGGCATTGCCGGAGCTACAGCTGCTATCATTGGTGAAAAACTGCGCTCCCTTGCCCAGTACCATCAGATTTTATGCATCACGCACCTACCTCAGATAGCATGCTCCGGTGAGAAACATTTTTTGGTTGAGAAGAGGATCAGTAAAGGCAGGACCCACACTCTCATAAGCTCGCTAAATAGGGAAGGCAGGGTCAATGAGATTGCCAGGCTTCTCGGTGGCAGAACGATATCTGAAAAGACCCTCGCCCATGCCAGGGAGATGCTCTCCTCTTAGTCCTTCACTCTTACTATCTGCCCGGGTTGGTGGTCAGTTCCTTTTACTGGTTCAGCAAAGGAATGATGTGTCTTTAACGCAACGATTTTTATTTCCCCCACCTTCACGCCCGGTAACTCATAGGTTTGTCCGGTGCACGAGGTAATGCATTCACCCGTGCAGAAGACCTCAAGAACAACGCCTGGCCTCAGTCCTACATCGCGGCCGGCATTGACCATGATTCCTTGCTGATCCAGAGAAACGATTCTCCCTGTCCACGCCTGCTGATTCAGTGAACGGGTGGTATCCTTTGCTGCTTTCTTGAGGATTTCCGGCAAACATTCTTTAAGAGCCTTTCTCTTTTTTTCTGCATAAGGGGTTTTTTCTGCCTCTGTTCTAATCTCATCACCTGAAAAGGTAACCTCTTTGCCAATATCCTCACCAAGGATTACGGTTCGGGTGTTGACATCCACTATGTCTATATTCACTGATACAGTGAATCTTTGAGCTTTTCTCCTAAACGGCCATATTCCCTTTCTGACCAGATCGACTTCAATGGGGTTTACCGTTTCAAAGATAAGAGCATTTATGCCCCTCTCCTGGGAAACTCTTAGCAATTCAGGATCAATCGGCTTAGCAACCTGAAAGGAATAGGGTTGTGTCGTCTTACTGTACTGGTAAACAATAAACAATCCACTTTCTCGCAAAATGGTACTGACCTCCTCGCTCACCGCATCAACTAATTCATCTGAAGCTAGTCCGGTAAGATTTATTACAGGCATCACCATAACACGTTTCTTTGGCCAATCATTATGCGACAATGCCCCTGAAAACATTGAGGGGCCTGTTGCGCATCCAACAAGAAACACAAGGAGAAGCAGAAAAATTGTGCTCAGGAGGATATAGAATCTTATCTTCATCAAAGAATTCCTTTCTTGTTAGAACGTTACCCTGAATGAGTCAAACTCTCCAGTATAATCTTCCCTGATTTCATGGACCTTTGTTACCCTGGCTATCGGAGGGCCATGATGGCACCATGCTATTAATGTTTCAACCTTTTCCCTGAGCCCTTCAGCAACGACTTCAACGCTTCCATCAAACCGGTTTTTTACCCAGCCGCACAGGCCCAACTCAATTGCCTCCCTTCTTGTCGAGTCTCTAAAAAACACACCCTGAACCCTTCCTTCGATAATGAGATGAGCCCTGATAGTATCCATTTTAGGTTTCCTCACGTAACATACTCAAAAACTCCTCTTCACTCAAGATACGAACACCCAGATCTGCTGCCTTGGCAAGTTTGGATCCCGGTGATGCGCCTATCACCAGAAAATCGGTTTTACTGCTGAGTGATGTTGCGACCTTTCCGCCCCTTTCCAGAATTAGTTTTTTGGCCTCTGGGCGTGTTAGGGTCGATAAGGTCCCCGTCACAACCAATGACTTCCCGGAAAAGAGGTGTCCTTTCAGAGCCACCTCTTCTAAAGGCATTTCTTCAATCGTGATCCCAGCCGCAAACAGACGATTTATGAGGGAGGTGTTCTCCTCGTTAGAAAAGTAAGAGACAATACTCTCGGCTATCTCCGGTCCTATCTCCCCAATAGAGACCAACTCTTCTGAACTCGCTCTGCGCAGATTTTCAAAATTGCGGAACTTTTTGGCAAGAACCCTGGCCACGTGTTCACCTACATGGCGAATACCGAGGGAATAAATGAACTTGGGCAGGGTGGTGCTTTTGCTGCGGTTGACAGCATCGAGGATGTTGGTGGCCAATTTTTCAGCCATCTTTTCCAGGGGGAGCAGGTCTTCAATACGGAGATGATAGATATCGGAGGCATCTTTTATCAGGCCTTTATCAATCAGCTTATTCACCAACTTATCCCCGAGTCCATCTATATCCATTACGCCTTTTGATACAAAGTGCTCTATTCTTCTATTTACCTGGGCTGGGCACTCGGGGTTGCTGCACCTGAGGATCACCTCGGTGTCTCGAGATATAAGCTCGGATCCGCACACAGGGCATCGGTCAGGCATGACGAATGGTTTCTCTCTTCCACTCCTCTTTGATGCTACGACCTTAACCACTTCAGGGATAACATCTCCAGCCCTTTGAACAATAACAGTATCACCTTCCCTGATGTCTTTTCTCTGAATCTCTTCCTGGTTATGCAGGGTTGCCCTGCTCACCGTTACCCCGCCTACCTCTACCGGTTCCAAAAGGGCAACCGGTGTCAGGGCACCAGTTCTTCCAACTTGAACATCAATTTCTACAATCCTGGTCGTCGACTGGGTTGGTTTAAACTTATAGGCCAGGGCCCAGCGAGGACTTCTTGATTTTTCGCCCAGAGTGTTTTGGAACTTAATGGTGTTTACTTTAATGACCGCGCCGTCGATTTCGTAGGGGAGATCATGTTCGATGCCCTCTAGATAGTGGCAATGAGCAATAGCTTCGTCACTATTTTCACATTTTTTGATGTACCGTGTATTCACTCTGAGCCCCCAGGCATTCAGGGTGGTTAACAATTCAATGTGCGAGTCAAAATCCCATCCTGCTACCTCTCCGATTCCGTAGGAAAAGAAGAGCAAGGGTCGTTGAGCTGTTATCTCCGGATCCAGTTGCCTGACAGAACCGGCAGCGGCATTGCGCGGATTGGCAAAAGCAGGTTCGCCTCTTCTCTCTCTTTCCTTATTAAGCCGCTGAAAGGCCTTTTTTTCTATGTAGACCTCACCCCGCACCGCTATGCGCTCAGGAAGACCTCCACCATCTTGAGGTGGGAAAAGCCGTAATGGTATGGATCTAATCGTCTTGATGTTGGAGGTTATATCTTCTCCAGTATAGCCATCTCCCCTTGTTGAACCAGCTCTAAGGATACCTGTTTCATAAACAAGTTCAACAGCAAGGCCGTCCATTTTTGGTTCTACAGTATAGCTGATAGGCTCTGAAGATTTTAGGAGGCGTTTGATCCTGCCCTCAAAGTCCTTAACCTCTTTATCTGAGAAACCATTTTCCAGGCTGAGCATCGGAGTACTATGTTTGAAAGGCTTGAAACCACCCTCAACAGGTGCTCCTACCCGTTGGCTCGGCGATTCCGGAACAACCAACTCTGGATGTCTCTCTTCTATGGCAAGAAGCCTTCGGAAGAGCCGATCATACTCGGCATCTGATATCTCAGGGTCATCCAGGATATAGTACCGGTAGTTGTGAAAGTTTATCTGCTCCCTCAATGAAGCTAGTTCGATTTCTATGTCTTCTGTTTTTTTCATCG
>JADFWK010000186.1 GCA_015223015.1 Pseudomonadota bacterium | reverse complement strand
CCTCCCTTTAGTGTTGGTGAGGCCAAAAGATTGGGAGCTCCGGGCAGGAGAGAGATTGGGCACGGTGCCCTTGCGAGAAGGGCACTTCTCCCTGTTTTGTTGGAGAAGGATGATTTTCCTTATGCTGTCAGGGTGGTTTCTGAAATAGTGGAATCAAATGGTTCATCTTCTATGGCAAGTGTGTGCGGGGGCTCCCTTTCATTGATGGACGCAGGTGTTCCTGTTAAGGATCCAGTGGCCGGTGTAGCAATGGGTCTTATTTCAGAAGGCGAGAACGTGGCCATATTGACTGATATAATAGGTGATGAGGATCATTTCGGTGATATGGATTTTAAGGTTACCGGAACAGAGCATGGGATAACTGCGCTCCAAATGGATATCAAGATTGACGGACTCAAAAAAGAAATTATGGCAAAAGCTCTGCACCAGGCAAGAGAAGCAAGAATACATATCCTCAATGAAATGAACAAGGCCCTATCACAATCCAGATCAGAGATATCCAAATATGCACCGAGAATTGTGACCATCACTATCAAACCCGAAAAGATTAGGGAGATTATCGGTCCTGGTGGAAAGATGATCAAACACATCAGTTTGATAACTGGTACACAGATTAATATTGATGATGATGGTACCGTGATGATTGCATCTACTGAGAGTGAAGGTACGGACAAGGCCATAAAAATGATAGAGGACATAGTGAGAGAGGCAGAGATCGGAAAATTCTATGTGGGCAAGGTAAAAAAGATCATGGATTTTGGGGCTTTTGTTGAGGTTTTGCCCGGCTCTGAAGGACTCATACATATCTCTCAGTTAAGTCATGAGAGGGTAGGGAAGGTGAGTGATGTACTGAAAGAAGGCGATGAGGTCTTAGTGAAGGTTACCGATATCGACAGTAATGGGAAGATCCGGCTTTCCAGGAAAGCGGCATTGGGACGGAGTGCAGATGACCTTTAAGAAGACTGTTCTCGCCAATGGAACCAAGATACTTACAAAAAGTGTATCGCATGCAAAATCTGTCTCCTTAGGCATTTGGGTGGATGCAGGATCCAGGGATGAACTTGAGAAAGAAAGGGGAATATTTCATCTCATAGAGCACATGATTTTCAAAGGTACCGGGCGCAGATCAGCCATGCAGATTGCAAAAGACCTGGACGCGATTGGTGGTTTTTCGAATGCCTTTACCACTAAAGAACAAACCTGTTTTCATGCCAGAGCCCTCCATAAACACCTCGAATTTCTAACCGAAATCTTTTCCGACATATTCACTAATTCGGTCTTTGCTGAAGAAGACCTGGATCTGGAGAAGTCTGTTGTTCTTCAGGAGATTAGCATGATGGAAGATACCCATGATGAATATGTTCAGATTTTGTATGACCAGTCATTTTGGTCTGGGGAGCCGTTGGGGAGGCCGATTATGGGCACAAAGGAAACAGTGGACACTATTACAAGGAATCAGATCCTTGATTATTCATCACGGTTTTATTCCCCTGAGAGGGTAATTATTGCGGCTGCTGGAATGGTAGATCACGAGGTTTTCGTTAGCTATTTTAGGCCCTTCTTTGAGCCACTTCAAGACAAGCACAATGGTCTCGTAGCGAGACCTATCCCATTGGTTACGCCAAGTGTATCTTTTTACCCTAAGGAATTAGAGCAAGTTCATGTCTGTTTTGGTGCTCAGAGCTCATCACTTTCTGGAGAGGAACGGTTTGCAGAGGCTGTTTTCAGCACTATCCTGGGTGGCAACATGAGTAGCAGGCTGTTTCAGGAGATCAGGGAGAAGCGGGGTCTAGCATATTCCGTTTATTCCTACCAGAGTGCCTATACTGATACCGGAGCGATAAAGATATATGTTGCCACAGACAAGGAGACAGTTAATGAGGTGCTTGAACTGATTGGGTCGCTCATTAGGAAGATTCAGAAGGTGGATCTCTCTTCAAATGATATCGCTGCGGCAAAAGACTATTTGTCAGGGGGAATTTTGCTTGCTGCGGAGAGTATGAACAGCCTCATGATACAACTGGCTAAGAACGAGTCTATTTTTGGCCGATATATACCTCAGGAGGAATTGATAGCAGAATTAGAAAAGGTTACCTTGGACGAAGTAGTAGATGCCTCGAGGAGGGTATTCTCTGCAGATAACGTCTCATTAACAGTACTGGGCCCTGTGGACCGGGATTCGATGCTTGTGGACCCAGTATCTTTCTTTTAAAAGAGGAATTTCCGCTCATCAAACAAACGCAACACGTGGGTTATGATGGATACGGTTATAGTAAAGGTAAAGAGATCGGGTAGTAATCCAGATTTACCTCTGCCCTCCTACCAATCAGACGGTTCGTCTGGCCTTGATCTCCAGGCAGCCATTACTGAAGAGATTACCTTACAACCTGGTGACATAAGGCTTATTCCAACTGGTTTGTCTATTTCCCTTCCCAAAGGATATGAAGCACAGATTCGGCCCAGGAGTGGTCTGGCCTTGCAACACGGCCTCGGGTTGGTCAACTCTCCCGGTACGGTAGATTCGGACTATAGGGGTGAAGTTCGTGTAATTGCTATCAACTGGGGGAAAGAACCCTTAACCATCAAGGGGGGTGACCGGATTGCACAGATTATCATAAGTAGGGTTTCTCGGGCAATCATTGAAGAGGTGCAGGAGCTTGATCCCACGGAAAGAGGAGAGGGCGGTTTTGGTCACAGTGGAGTCTGAGGTTGGTTCAGCAGTAAACTTTCATGTTACTAAGCACAGCATATTATTGTTTGCATTGAACATAACGGAGAACGCTCTAGGATGGTCATGAGGTCTTTTCTTCTGTTCCCAGGCTCCCGGCCTGGTCTTTTCTACGACTTATCAACAGGGGATACTTGCCCCCTCCGCATTCTCTCCCTACAAGTCGGGAGAGCTGCGGCTTCCCCCACTGATAAGTCGTGAAAAGCACAGCGGCCTCCCACCAGTCACAACAGAAAAGACCTCATG
>JADFWK010000185.1 GCA_015223015.1 Pseudomonadota bacterium | reverse complement strand
AATGTCAGATTAAAACAGGCTGTTGCCGAAATCCATTTTCGCTTAGTCTAAAACTTTTTTGACAAATCTAAGGCTCCCTCCAGGCGATGTCAAAACTCACCTTTAGGGCTCAACCAGTTGACATCGCTTATCTTCCGCTTCGCCAAGGGTTTTTTGGCAAAAACGTTTTAATGACCGTTCAAAGGGATTTCCGTTTGGGCAACAGCCTGAAAAGGATAGAGATAACATAGAACTCCGATCTATCTTCGCTAAGGATAGGAAATCTAAGAGAGATAGACGGTAGGACATGGTGGGAAACGGCCATGCCTCCTGTGTTTGGAAAGGAGTTTACGTAAGAAAGCCAGCATCTATTTCCGGACACGGTGCTGACTTTCTTGTTTCAAAAGGAGGTTTTCTGCTGGGCCGGCTAAAGCACTTTAGCAGAAAACCTCCCCCGGAACACTAAAGGAAGGCATTTGCTTTCTTTAGCGACCATTTTTATTTTAAACATCTATTTCCTGTAAGTAAAGGAAAAGTGTTGAAGAGAAAGGAGGTGATTTGGATGAAGATTAGTGGAAGGAATAGGCTAAAAGGAGAAGTAAAAAAGGTAGTATTAGGAGATGTGATGGCCAAAGTAGTCCTTCAAGTGGGGGATAACCGGATTACTTCGGTAATCACCAGAGAAGCTGCTGAAGAGATGGGGATTAAAGAAGGGAAGGAAATTACTGCCTTGATTAAGTCTACGGAGGTGATGTTGATGGAGGAGTGAGTAAGGGACGTTGGCGGTGTGTCAGATTCCATCTCTACCAAGAGGGATACGCCTTGAAGGTAAGAGCTTTTCTTGGATAACAAAATAAGAGGAGTTTTTGCTGCCGGGGCCCCTAAAAGGCCAAATCCGATAGGTATATCGGTAGTTAGGAAAAAACCTATTTCTACAAAATAGGATCTGACGAAAACAGGGTGCCATGACAGAAAACCCATTCAAGGAGGCAAAAAAGATGAGAAGAACCAGATGGTTACAGGTAGGTCTATTGGTGTTGGCTGTCTTTATGGCAGGCCTGCTGGCCTATCCCCAGTTGGGATGGGCAAAGGAGAAACTGGTACTTTCTACCGGAAGCCCCTATGAGTTGGGCTTGATAGATGCCCTGGCAAGGCCGTTTGAGGCAAAGTACAATTGTAAGGTAGATGTAGTGAAGGCAGGAAGCGGAAAGGCCATAAAGCTGCTGAGGGCGGGCAAGGTAGATGTGATCATGGTGCATGCCAAAAAGGCAGAAGAAAACCTCGTTAAAGATGGCTACGGCGTAAATCGAAGATTAGTAGCCCATAACGACTTTATCATAGCTGGTCCTAAAGAAGATCCGGCTGGAATAACAGGAGCAAAGGATGCCGCAGAGGCTTATAAAAAAATTGGCCGTTCAAAATCGCTATTCTTTTCTCGAGGGGATAATTCCGGTACCCATAAAAAAGAGATGTCTATATGGAAAAAGGCCGGTATCACGCCCAAAGGGAAATGGTACCGAATAACCAGGAAGTTTATGGGAGCCACTTTGAAGGAGGCAAGTCAAGCACAGGGTTACTTTATGACCGACCGCAGCACCTATATCTACCTGAGCAAGGAGATCAATTTAAACATCCTGTTCGAAGGCGATCCCACCTTGGTTAACCACTACCACGCAATTGCGATTAACCCGGCTAGATACCCGGAGAGAAATTATGCGCTGGCCATTAATTTCATAGGTTTTATCAGCTCACCGCCAGGGCAGAAGATCATCAGAGATTACGGGAAGAAAGAGTTTGGCAAACCACTTTATTCTGCCGATGCCATTCCCTTTGTTCAAACATCTGGGGAACCAACCGGCAAGATTGTTATCTTCAACGCCGGCAGTCTGACCATTCCTCTTGCAAAGATGGAAAAGGCGTTTGAGGCTAGATACCCCAAGGTGGATGTTTTGCGGGAGGCGGCGGGAAGTCGGAAATGTGCACGAAAGATCACCGACCTCAAAAAACCCTGTGATATCATGGCGTCTGCCGATTATACTGTTATTGATCAACTGCTCATCCCTCAGTACGCTGATTGGAATATCAGGTTTGCTACCAATCGGCTGGTCCTATGCTATACGGACACGAGCAGATGTGCAAAAGAGGTGAATTCAAAAAACTGGTATGAAATCCTCTTAAGAAAAGGCGTGATCTGGGGCCATTCCGATCCCAACCTGGATCCCTGTGGCTATCGATCAGTGATGGTTTTGCAATTGGCTGAAAAATATTACAAAAAACCAGGACTCTATGATAGCCTGATTGCCAACCGACCCAAGGAAAATATACGACCTAAGTCGGTGGAGTTAGTCTCCCTTCTGCAGACCGGAAATATGGATTATGCTTGGGAATATCGGTCGGTGGCAGTTCAGCATGGGCTCAAGTTTGTGGAGCTTCCTGATCAAATCAACCTGGGAAATTACCAGTATGATGACTTCTATGGAAAGGCGGTAGTGGAGGTCACAGGGAAAAAACCGGGTACCTATATGAAGAAGAAGGGCAAGTCCTGTACCTATGGAATTACCCTCCTCAAGGATGCTCCCAACAAAGAGGGAGCCATTGCCTTTTTGCAGTATATGCTCGATCCTCAGGGGGGACTGAAGATTCTCAAAGAGATGGGCCAACCTCCCTTTATACCCTGCAGGGTTCCAACCAAAATAATGAAAACAATACTCCCTGGGGTACTGCAAGATCTGGTTGAGGTTAAGAACTAATAAGGGGAATCTAGGCGATGAAGAGGGAACCATTCTTTTGGATAACGGTCTCGTGTGGTTTTGTGATAATGGCGTTTATCCTCTTGCCCCTGATCGAACTGATGACTGCACCCTCTCTTGTAATGCTCAAGGAGACAATCCAGGATAAAGATGTTGTGAGGTCGATCTGGCTGAGCATTTACACAGCTGGATTGGCCGCTCTCATTTCCTTTATCTTGGGAACACCCCTTGCGTATCTGCTTGCCCGGAGTAACTTCAGGGGTAAACGATTGATGGAAGGAATTATAGATCTCCCCATTGCCATTCCGCATCCTGTGGTGGGCATCGCGATCCTCAGTGTAGCAGGGAAAAATCACTGGATCGGGCAGGTTTTCAGTGAACTGGGGATACGGGTGATGGGGAGTGTGACGGGCATCGTTATGGTGCTCACGTTTGTGGGGATTCCCTTTTATCTCAACGCCACGAAAAATGGATTCGAAAGTATTTCTCCCAGACTGGAAAAGGTATCGCGGAGCCTTGGGGCCTCAATGTTCAGCACCTTTTTCCGGATTACTTTTCCCCTTGCATGGCGCAGCATGCTTATCGGTATTATTATGTGCTGTGCCCGAGCAATCAGTGAATTCGGAGCGGTGGTGATCGTTGCCTATCATCCCATGATTGCACCGGTAATGATCTATGAGCGTTTTGAGGCCTACGGGCTGAAATATTCGCAGCCTATTGCGGTGTGGCTGGTTTCCGTCTGTCTCGCTCTTTTCCTTATACTCCGAATCCTTACTATCCGTAAACCGAAGGAAGCATGATCACAGTACAAGGCCTTAACATAAATCTCCCGGAATTCAATCTCAGTGATATTAGTCTGAGTATAGGGGAGAGTGAATTTTTTGTCTTAATGGGACCTACAGGGGCAGGGAAGACAGTGCTCCTGGAAGCTATGGCAGGCCTGGTACCCATAAAAAGCGGAAGAATCTTTATCGGGGAGCGGGACGTCACCACATTGCCGCCTGAAAAACGTGACATTGGCCTGGTCTATCAAGACTATGCCCTGTTCCCTCACCTGACCGTCCTGGAGAATATCACCTATGGCCTGCACTTTCACAGGATCGACAAGGCGCAATCAGAGATCATGCTCAGTCACTTGCTTGAAATATTAAACCTCTACGACCTCCAAGGGCGACTTCCTGTAAACTTAAGCGGCGGTGAAAAGCAGCGGGTTTCCCTGGCTAGAGCCTTCATGGTGGAACCTCGAGTGCTTCTCCTTGATGAACCACTTTCCGCTCTGGATCCCGCGTTCAGGGAAGAGGTTAGAAACGCTATCAAGAGACTTCATCAATCCTCTAACGCCACCTTTTTAATGGTAACCCATGATTTTGCTGAGGCCCTCTCCCTGGCACGGCGAGCTGCTGTGATGAATAACGGCAGAATAGAGCAGGTGGGTAGCATTGAAGATATCTTTCAACGGCCAAGTTCAACCTTTGTTGCTGATTTTGTGGGAATGAAAAACCTCTTTGCTGCTCGGTTCAAAGGCACCAAGGCAGTTGTCCACAGTTTGGAAATTGAACTGGGAAGAGAACCGACCAACAGCAATGGATACATAGCTATCAGACCTGAAGACATTGTTATCAGCAGAGAAGCCATCGCCTCCAGCATGAGAAATTCATTCAAGGGAGGTGTGACAGGGATCTTTGATCTGGGATTCTACTATGAGGTTCACGTGCGGGCAGGGGAGGTTACTTTCAAATCACTGATTACAAAAAGGTCTGTTTTTGAGCTACAACTGCGCGAAGGCAATGATGTTTTTGTTTCCTTTAAATCAACCGCCATCCATAACTTTTGATCTTAGCAGTTAGTATTGTTCAAAAGTATCGGCAGAGTGGCATATGAGTTAGGGCAGGCGTGCATGTGATGTCTGTGCAATCATGCTAGTTTTCTCAAGGCTATCCCGCCTTGCGGGATTGGACTCAATAGATGTGGTCAAATATTTGCAGGCTGTTGCCGAAATCCCTTTTCTCTTAGTCTAAAACGCTTTTTGATAAATCTAAGGCTCCCTCCAGGCGATGTCAAAACTCGCCTTTAGGGCACGGTCACGTCATAGTGAAACCTAACCTATTGATTCTTAAGCTTCTTGCAGGGTATGGGTGTCTTTTTTTTGGATTATGCCCCACATAGTT
>JADFWK010000184.1 GCA_015223015.1 Pseudomonadota bacterium | reverse complement strand
GCTCCCTTTTGATGACGACTGCCATAGCGGCCGGGGTGAGAAAAAACACGGGCACCACAAAGGCTATTGAACAAATTCTTAATAGCTTTTTCATCTGCCCCTCCATCGCGATTTTTCGTTTGCTAATGAGTTGGAATAAGGACCGAACTCAGGTTCTTTGAAAGAATCTCTTCCGTCCACGTCCAAGGCTGGCGAGGCCTGCCAGGCCAGTGCCAAAAAACAGCATGGTAGCCGGTAGTCATCGCTATCAGAAATCAGATAGCAGGCTTCACAAGCTTGGAAATATGCACCATGATCATACTGAGCCAGCTCACCCAACTGTATATGCAGATTTCGTAGGACCTACATATTGAGATAGATAACCTCTTATCCAAGCCCCTTTCCACGAGGCGACAATAAACATGAAGCGGATTAAGATAGTGTTGCATTTGTAGCATTGTGTTCCTCATGGTATGTCACCTCCAGACCTGAGTTCCGCCTATCGGTTTCACTTGAGAATCCAGAGTTCTCTGCCCTGATGTCTTAGTATTTTTGTTTTCCTGGAAATGCTATTGAGCGAATATCGTGCCAGGACGAAAAAAGGGGGCTCTTGAGAATGAACGGTTAAATGAACGATTATAACGTATTGATTTACATATATAATATTATTTGAATTCGGCTCTCTGGATACCTCGCAAAAAGAAGAAAGAACTTCCCCTGTTGTCAAGATAATATGCAAATACAGAGATCTGATGTAAACTTGGTTGACAGTATATAGAAAAGGGGCATCACGGTTAATGAGATGCCCCCCGCCACTCCATTCTTAATACAAACGCATTGATTGAACCGTCATTGCGAGTGAAACGAAGTAATCTCATAGAGAATCAGATTGCCACGCCCTTCGGGGTCGCAGTGACCATGTAAAAAATTTTATTGCGTTTGTATTAGTTCTTAGGGCCTATCGTGTACTGAGTATACGGAGTCCTGTGGGAGGTTTTATTATCTTTTCTTTTAGACATCTCCCAATGGCCTGAAATTCAGAAACAGAATATAATCCATCGCCTGCGCCAGTGACATCATGTTCGATTCTAAAGGCATTTGTAATTGCATCTATCCCTAAAACTATCGGGGCATCCATTCCCCAATGTATATTAGGGATCACTTTCACTTCCCTGTGTCCCTGCTTCACATCTTCCCAAGATATTATGTAATCATCGCTATTATCTACCTGAATGGTTAATTCATGCACCTCGCATGTACGACCTAAATGGACAGTCAAACAGTTTTGGATATCATCCATATCCTCCTCCCACCAGATGGGGCCCTGGTCCCACTGATGCCCTTTTGGAAACAATACACCATCTGTTAATGTAGCAAACTCAACAAGTAAACCATCTCCCCAACCACCTGTGAAGAATTCGCCTGTAACAGCAACAGTTCTGCCAAATGCAAGATTCCTGTCGGATTTAGTACATATTTCTGACTCTGAATATGCCTTACCCATCAATCCTAGAGTCATTGCTCCTACAAAAAGTGCCATTACTGGTTTTCTTAACATTGCAATACCTCCTTATTATAGCGTTGTAGTTTTCAAGGAAATATTCTTGGGGTAATTGTTTCCTGCAGCTTTCACGTTGTTCTTTGAGGTTCGAGTAGAGGCGAAAGGAGAAGGCGAAAGGTACCAGTCCCTGACACGGGACATATGATTTGCCCCCCTTTGTCTGCTCTATATTTTCTATCTAATTTCTCTAATCTCAAGGGCCCTCTTGCACTCTTTGTGCTAAATGATAACTAGATAAGCTCGCCACGCATTGGATAATAATAACATTCATTCTTTCCCTCCTTTTCATCCTGAGCTTCCAATTTTATTCACTATTCAAGTTTTGACACAAATATCACTCTCAACTATGTTTTCCAGGCTAAACATGGCGATCTGCAACCTGTATGACATATGGCTCCCCCAGAGATTCATTTTGCGCACTTCATAAATGCTAAGCACCATAAGTCGTCAAGCCCTATGATCCTTGCATTCAAGAATAACCATTTCGTGGGCGTTCAGGGAGACGCTCACAGCATGCCTTTTTCCAAAACAAAATACAAAGGAGAATCCAAAGCAGTATCGTCCCAGCAATGATTACGGCCTTACAACGTGAAAGATAGAACAGGGGTCGCCGAAGGTGACTTGGCAGCCAATTCGGCAACCCCCTGTCAGGCGACTGTTTTGCTTGGACTATTCAATAAGATTGGTTTTTCTATAAGCCAAATCGCTTTGTATCCACCCACTCCATACGCAACAGGCACCAGAAATCCAGAGCCAGTTTGTTAAGAACATAATCATATGGCAACCAGCCATATCCTTTATCGCCCCAGCCGGTTCCCCAGGAGTTGCGAATCAGCAGAGCGCCCACTGTTTCCTTGTTACACTTGGTATTCTTGATCTTCATGTTGTCGTCGTACCCCACGGCAACGATAGCGTGTCCCCACCTTGCTCCCTCACCCGGGCAAGGATAGGGAATACCGCCTTTGACATTCGTATTATTGAATGACGGGAACCCAAAAAAGCCAAACATAGAGGGTATACCATAGGCAAGGTACCTTTTGACGCTGTCAAGCACCTTGTCAGAAGGTGTTCCTGACGGATCATGCCTGAAATACCTGAGTGTCTCGTAGTTATCGGCTACTGCATAGACAAAAGTTGAAGGGTCGTCATCAAAGGTTCGATTTCCCGCAGGGACGGGGGGCTTTATGGTAGTATAGGGCCAATATTTTTCCGGGGGAATGCCACAAAGCACCAAGGCCCCCATAGTATACCTGAGCCAGGCACCGGTATCTCCCACAACTCCCATCAGGTTTCGGGTACTCTTGTAGACAAAAAGCCTTGATCCATCAATATGTCTACCATAAGCACGGATTTCATAGTATTCTACGATCCCCACACCTGCGTGTGCCGTACAGGATCCCAAATTTAACTGATTTTCAATTGGTGAACACCATTTCCTCAGATCGACCTTTGCTGGGAGACTTGCGGTAGGCGAGACACCCAGGTTTTTTGCCATCGGTGCGATATCGGGATGTTCCTCAGTATAGTCGCGGAAATCCGGTGATGGTGCCAACCATCCAGTTCCCACAATTTCATTTGTTTCAGGTAGTTCTACTTTCTGATAATAATCATACATCATTTTTTCCTCCTTTCTGTTTTCCAAACAAAATGTCGCCGAATATTTTCCGGGTTGCAAAAGCCGCCCTGTATGGTGAGGCGGTTATTACCAGGCACATTGACGTCGGCACCCGGTTTTCCCCCAATTCCTACCCTGCCTTAAGAGTGGGGAGGTTATCGTGTTACCCTTGCCCTATTGAAATGAGAATGCACAGGTGTCAATTTTTTAATGCTTCCCATCCCTTCACGTCTTTGATTTTGATCCCTCCTTTCTGGTGTTTGATTCTCTGTCTTTGTTTTCCTCAGAGGTCTATTGAGCGAATATTGTGCCAGGATGAAAAAGGAGGGTGGTTTTGAGGATGAGCGATTATAACTTCTTGATTTACATCTAATATTGGCCTGACGTCGCTCTGTGGATACGTCCTATAATGAACGAAGAGCCATGCCTGTTGTCAAGTTGATAGACATACGCAGAGATTTGGTGTAAATCTAGTTGACAGCTTGCTCTTTTCCATGTACTGACTTTTCTAAATAGGGCCTATCCACGTTTTGACCGGAGACGACAGATGGAAGAAATAAAACAAGAGGCCTCGTTTACAAAGGAGGATCTCGCCCTGTTTTATGAGGTATCTACATCGATCCATGCCATACGGGATCTGGATGATATGCTCCGGTGTATCCTTCGCAAGATCAAGGCCGTTTTCCATATAGAAGGTGCATCCCTCGCTCTCCATGATACAGACCGTAAGGAGTTTTATTTCATCCGAACCGTAGAAGAGGAAAGAAACGGACATCATGTGGGGATGAAAAGGATGCGGTTTCCCGACCATCTGGGGGTGGCTGGATGGGTGTTGCGGGAAAACAGGCCGGTTATCATCCCGGATGCCTCCAAGGATGACCGATTCTTTAAGGGGCTCGATCTTCAGGAGGACTTTCTTACCCGATCTATGATCTGCCTCCCATTGCGGACTCGTAAGGGGCTGATAGGGGTCCTCTACGCATTAAACAAACTTCAAGGGGAATTTACAGTCAGGGAGGCAAGGTTGCTCGAGATCCTTTCCGGAACGATTGCCATCGCCATAGAGAATTCACGGCTGTACGGCGACCTTAAGCAATATGCCAGCTCTCTGGAGCAGGAGAATCACAGGCTCAAGTCGGAGGTGCAAGCCCGTTTCAACCTGCGGGGAATCGTCGGCTCCAGTCTTGCGATGCGTCGGGTCTTTGCCCTTCTGGACAAGGTTATGGATACAACAACCTCTGTTCTGATTTATGGAGAGACAGGAACAGGGAAGGAACTTATTGCCAAGGTCATCCATTATAAT
>JADFWK010000183.1 GCA_015223015.1 Pseudomonadota bacterium | reverse complement strand
TAGCTCATATATCCTGCCAAGGCAATGATGTCTATTTCAAAAGACTTTGTCAAAAGAGAGGCCACAGAGTCAAATTCTTTTCTCGCTGCGATACCTTCAGGGGTTGCAATGGTCTTTTTTAATCCTTTACGCCGGTAAAACTGCCTTATGTCGTAACTGAAGTATGGGACTCCTGCATCAAGTGCAATTCTCTCTCCTGCCGAGAGCCCGTCGGAGCGGTCACTGAAAATGAAGATAACTTTAAAGGGAGACCCACCAGGCTCATTCTCCAGTTCCTTTTCTTTTTCGAGGAGCCGGATAACATTGGTTCCAGAGCCTGACATAAAGGCAGCGACTCTCATGGCTCTACCTTGTGCTTGCGGATCAAAGATGGGTGCAGGTTTCATAAGGGTTTGTCTTCCTTGTTTGGCTCCGTTACAGGCAACTCTGGTGAGTACTACTCTATCGTTTATGCGTGCTTCACGGATGACCTTGAAAGCTGAGGTTTTTTACCTGAGACAGTGAGTAACCCGTTTCTCTCTTTGTCAATACTCGTTTAGCATTTTTTTTGAGTGATAATCAAGACCGAAAATTCCTGACCATTACCGGTAGTCTAAAGAGTAAAAGGTTCCTTTTGCCAAGCTGGACTTTGACGTTACCCTGATCGAGCTGAAATTTTGCATGACAAAAGGCAAGGATCCACGGTATATTGGCTAGCATTCATTGAGGCAAGAGTAATTTCTAAGACACAAAGCCTGAATAGTCTTTGTCAGAAACAATCTGTTGACGGTTGGCAGCATATCGCTGAGAATTGAAAAAGCCACTCGGTAGCCTCACGGTTTAACCCTTTTTTTTGTGATTGGAAATGAAAATACGAACAATAACCGCAGGTTTCAATCTCATGCTCCCCTTTGAGGAGGAGCAGATCAGATTCATCGCTCACTTTACGAATAATGCAAGGAGGGTCTTTGAAGACAAGGGATATACAGTTCAAACGGTAAGGATAGCTACCCAACCGTGGGAGGGGTATTTCGAATCGCAGAACCAGATTGTGGGATTGGCAAAAGAGCTAGAAGGCCTTGCTCAGAAATATAGTATCGACTACTCTAATGTGGGTACCACAACTAATACAGAGCTCATCCCGGTAATCTACGAAATAATAAAGAATACCTCTCATATGTTTTGTACCGTTCTGGTTTGTGACAACAAACAGATAAACCACGAATCAGCCAGACGGACAGCCAAACTAATGAGGAAAATATCGAGAATCAGCAAAGACGGGTTCGCCAACCTGAGATTTGCTGCTATTTTTAACACGAGGCCGGGGAGTCCCTTTTATCCGGCAGCCTATCATGAAGGACCAACATCCTTTGCGATTGGAACAGAGAATAGTGATTTAGTAAACAAGGCGTTTTCCAAAGCCAAGAGCATTGAAGAGGCAGGGTTGTGTCTCAAGCAAATCTTAAGTGAGGAATACAAAAAAATAGAGGAAATAGCCGAACAAATCAGCGAAAGAGAGAAAATAAAATATGGCGGAATTGACGTTTCAATCGCAACTTCTGTAAAGCCAGATGAAAGTATTGCGTTCGCTTTTGAGAAGTTAGGATTAGGCAAATTCGGAGATGTTGGGACACTTGCTATTGCAAAGGTAATAACTGATACAATTAAGAGTATCGATATTAAGAAATGCGGTTACTGTGGTTTGATGTTGCCGGTGCTTGAGGACTATGGACTAGCAAAGAGAAATGATGAAGGAATGTATAACTTGAGTAATCTACTGCTTTATTCATCGGTGTGTGGAACGGGGTTAGATACTATCCCATTGCCGGGAGATATATCCGAGAAAAAACTCTATGCCCTCCTGCTTGATATTGCGTCTCTTTCTATTGCGTTGAATAAACCACTCTCAGCACGATTGATGCCCATACCGGATAAAAAAGTCGGTGAGATGACAGAATATAGCTTTGAATATTTTGCTAACAGCAAGATTATGAAGATATAAATCCACAATACTCTCACTCCATGTCAAATTCCTTTGAAAATTTTTTCGGGTAGGCGATATCTAAAGACATCGCAGTTGTACTTGGTGGTGTTTTTTCGATTATCGTGGATATATCATATGGTATCCCGGTGGTTTTCTGAGAGCAAGAACTTTACAGCAGACACCTGAGGATGAGGGAAAACCATGGCTCAACACATTGGTATTGTTGCATGCAGTGCAGAGGGGGCGGCCCTCTGCTATCGCACAATCTGCGTAGAAGGGACCGAGATACTCGGGAGGCACGCTCATCCTGAAGTCACCATGCACACCTTTGCCCTGAGTGAATATATGCGGTACATTGAAAGCGGTGACTGGGAAGGCGTGGCCCGTTTAATGGAGTCCTCAGTTGCCAAGGTAGCAAGAGTGGGTGCAGATTTCGCTATATGTCCTGACAATACAATCCATCAGGCATTTGACCTGGTTGTTGAGAGATCCCCGATCCCATGGCTCCATATCGCTGAGGAGGTTGCTGCTGAGGCAAAGCGGAGAAACTATAAGTATCTCGGGATCTTGGGCACTCGCTTCCTGATGGAGGGTCCGGTTTATCCCACTAAGCTAGATGCTTTGGGGATTGAGCACCGGATTCCCGGGGAAAACGACCGGGAGCGCATTAATGAGATCATTTTTGATGAACTGGTTAACGGCCATTTTTCCTTACAAGCTCGAGGGTATTTTATCGAGGTAATTGTCCGATTACAAGACCAAGGCTGCGATGCCATTGTTCTTGGCTGTACCGAGATACCGCTCCTCATAAGCCAGGAAGATTCACCCTTGCCAATTTTGGATTCCACAAGGGTGCTGGCACGGGCTGCCCTGAAGAAGGCGACCGGAGCAGTATCTCAATAGGAATGTGTGCTATCCCCACCACAGGTTTGTATCCGGTCAGGTTCTGGTGGATTCGTCCAAGCCTGCCATAGCAGAACGAGCAAACATTACGTTGCATAATATAGCTCGCTCGTACTGAAAGGGGGATGGGAATGGAGGACTGAGGTAGGCTGGCGAAGGTAATTACAGTTTATCCTACGCCCTGTACTGGGATAATTCATATATTCTCTGGCGGAGTTGGGAGAGGCTTTCAAGGGTACGTGAACGATCCTCTTTTGAAATACCCTGAGCGCTCAAGATATCTTCATCAGCAAAGCTCATAGCGTTTTTGAAGGTTAGCTGGGACAGGGCACCGATATGATCAATAACGCCCAATTTATGAAATCGTTTTCCGAGGTAATTCATATTCTTCAAGAGATCTCCTCTCTTATCCCCTTTGTTTTTCTGTTGGCTTATCGCTTTCACAGCTATCCAGTATGATTCAAGGAAGGTTTTGGCAAGGGCGGCCCAGATAGGTAGGTTATCAAAGCCAAGTCTGGTGATTTTGTATCCCCCATTTTCCTCTGATTGGAACAAAAAGGCAGAATCGTGAAAATATTCAATTACTGAGATAACTTTTTCCTGAATACGTTCACTGTCATCAAAAATAAACTCATTCTTAAAGAGATTTTTCAAGAAGGCATAGTCGGCAATTATTGATTCGGGACTTTTCACCTCTTCACTGCCCGATAAGAGTGATATGGCCACAAAGGAGTGAGGAATGAAAAAATGGATGATACTGTTTTTATGATATTCGAGCTCGAGTTTTTTCTCTTCATCCACATAGTAGAAGATCTCCTCCTCTCCCTCCACATCCTCAAGAAAATCGATAACCTTCCAGCTAATAAGCAGGGATAGGGTTTCCTTAACTGCTTTTGACGGATCACTCAGCGTACCTGCCAGGGGAATCTCATACCTCGTAAGAAAACGCAAAAGAATATCTGTAGTCTCAGCGAGTTCCGAAAGATGGAATCCTCTGCGGTGATTGGCTAAAATGGCCGTAGCAATGAGTGAAAGGGGTGTTACGAGAGAGATGGCGTTTATGGACTGGCCCAAATGAGAGGCCAGGTTGCGGCGAATACCTTTTGGTGGCAGATTTTTTTGAGACAGGTATTCATTCAATGAAAAAGGATCGTGGAACCGTACATAGATTTTTCCATATCTTTTTTTTAGAAACCGCCTGGCCCTTATAATCTGCCAGAAATTTTCTCGCTCCTTCGGATCGCCACCAATCTCCTTGAGGTAGGATTTTTCCTCCATGATTCGATCATAAATTATGGAGGCAGGAACAAATATGAGATCCTTACAAAATCCTTCCCGATGGGCATTAAGCAAGATAGAGAGAAGGCCCGTCTTTGGAAGCGTCAATTTACCATTTCGACTTCTGCCTCCCTCAATAAAGAATTGGATAGGATGCCCCTCTTCAAGGAGTGCTTTGATGTATCTTGTAAGCACCGCTGAGTAAAGCTTTTCTCCCTTAAAAGATCGGCGGATGAAAAAGGCACCGCATTGTCTGAAAATATGGCCCATGGGCCAAAACGCCAAATTGGTTCCCGCAGCAACCCGAGGAACATGCAGATGATTACTGAGAAGCACATGGTTGAGGATCAGGTAATCTATATGGCTCTTGTGGGAAGGAATATAAATCAGTGTTCCTTTTCGAGCCCATTCCCTCACTTTTGCCAGGCCTGCCATGTCCACATCCACGCCCTCAAAGATCTTTTTCCACAACCAGCTTAATGCCATTAGAAAAGACTGGATGTATGCCATGTTGTAATCGGCAGCGATCTCGTCAAAGTATCGCCCGGCCTTTTTCTTTAGTTGCCTGAGCCTTTTTTCATTGCCATGGGCCGCTTGCTTAATGTCCTTGGTGACGCTTTTGTCCATGAGGACCAATTGCTTGATCTGGTGTTTAGATTTCATGATGGGGCCCAGAATAACCCTTTTCTGCATGTCAATGCTTTCAATGAGTGCCTGCCTGATCTCCGCAGCCATTTCATGCAAGGGTCTTGAAGAAGATTGACTTCTTACATAGGCCTTCAGATCCAGGGGCCGACCAAAATCGATAAAAGCCTGGCGATTGTGTCTGAAAAAAAGGACGATTTTCCTGATAGCGCCTGGATTGTCTTTGAACCCAAACAATAGGCTGCCCAGGTTTGAATAGTCTTTTTCAGGAGTCATTTTGTAGAGGATAAGCTGGGGAACAATAAAAATGGGGCGATCCATTTCCTTCTGTGTTTCAAGGAGGAATTC
>JADFWK010000182.1 GCA_015223015.1 Pseudomonadota bacterium | reverse complement strand
GAGCCTGAAGAAATTGATAATCTAATCAAAGAAATCGGCTTGTTTTACAGGGGACAAAGATTGAAAAAAATTGCAGAACAAATTGTTAATAAGTTCACGGGAAATATTCCTATGAGTAAAGAAGATCTTATGTCCCTTTATGGAGTTGGGGCGTATATATCAAATGCAGTTCTGTGCTTTGCATTTAAAACAAGAGTCCCAATTGTTGATACCAATGTGCTCAGAGTTTATGAGAGGGTGTTTAATGTTAGATCCCTAAAATCTCGTCCTCATACAGATAAAGGGATGTGGGATTTTGCGGAAAAAGTACTTCCTAAGGAAAATTATGTGGAATATAATTATGCTCTCCTTGACTTTGCCTCCGAGGTCTGCAGAGCAAAAAATCCTTTGTGCGAAATTTGCCCGATAAAAAGTATATGCGTGTACCGGAAAGAACGGGGTGAAAAATGAGTGGGTCCAAGCAAAGTTCATAATATCTGTTGGTGAAAATCCAACCTGAGGAAAGGTTGGCTACCACCTCAGAACTTGAACCTCGCATCCAGTCTGGTAACGAGCTGTGGTGAAGCTAGGGGCTCGAGGGGTCAGCTCCAACATAGTATTGTTCGCTGGCTCCGACTTAAGCTTAATTCTTGAAGGCCATATTTCTCTCATCGATGCATTGGATCTCAAAATTCAAAAGGCTGCGCAAGAGGGGATCATATACTTTCCGCTCCGGGATCGGTTTAGTACCATCAGGAGGTGAGAAGGGATTGGGCTGTTGCGAATGGCAGATAACATCGCTCACCCAAATTGCTTTTGGCAACTTCGCAAACACGCGTCGTTAAACGAAAGTGGTGACCTTTTTATCTTGCTTTTATTTGCAAGACGCTATACACCATTGCAAAAATACATGGTATTTATATAACTTGCTCTATCTAAAAGTCAGGAGGAAAAAATTGACTGAGAAGTTTCAGCCAAAGGGATGTGTAACCGAACTTGATTTCGGATATAATACCAAAATAGAAGTATATGCGAACTCGAGTTCGGATATACCGATGTCATATAAAATTGCGCTCCATAAATCGCTACTGTTTGGTGACAATCTTAATGAGAAAGAATACATTATTGCTAGGAGATAGAAATGCTTATATGCCTAAAAGCAAATAGCAGATTAAACGGGAGGATGCTCGTATGTCAAGACTGACATGGCTTCATCTCTCCGATATTCATTTACCGGGGGTTTCAAGTGACACCTACCAAGTAGATAAAGTGCTCAAAGCACTGATTAATACGCTGAAAAAGGAAGCTGCTAAAGGAGAAAAACCTGATGTAATTTTCATCACCGGTGACATCGCGGATAAGGGAGGGGACTACTCAAAGGCAGAGCAATTCTTTGATGAACTGCTGGATGCGACTGGACTATTAGAAAGGGCAGGCACAGATGCGAAGCAACGCCTATTCATTGTTCCAGGCAATCATGATGTGGATCGGAATAAGGCTAGCCAAAAAAAATTCCTTTTACGGACTCTTCAGAACCCTGAAACGGCTATTGAATTCTTTGCTCCACAATCTGTGAATGAGCGAAAATCACATTTTGAGCGCTTCCACAAGTATCAAGAATTTTTCAATCGTTATTTTGAAGGTGTTCGAGAGTTCAATGTAGAACGCCACTATTATGCTGAAGTAATTGACCTTAAGGATATACCAATTCGCCTTGGCGTCATAGGGCTAAACTCTGCCTGGTTTAGTGAGGACGAGGAGGACGAGCATAAGCTCTGGATTGGTGAGCGAGTTTGCGAGGAAGCATTCAACCTTTTTGCTAATGAAGGAGCAGTTGATCTCAAGATTGTGCTTTATCATCATCCTCTCTCCTGGCTCCATCAGAAAGACAAGGTTAAAGGTATCTTGAGTCACTATGCAGACATCTGCTTGTATGGCCATATTCACTGCGATGAAACGGAACAGACCATAGACCAGCATGGTGGGGTTTTGAATTTCCAGGCAGGGGCAACCTATGAAAAAAGCGATCATCCGCACCGTGCACTTTGGGGCACTGTGAATTTGGAGACTGGCAAAGTCCAGATCACACCGATCACATATCAAGAAGGTCCAGAGCCATGGTGGACTGTGGACCCATCCCTCTTTCCGAAGCGAGGCCCTCACTACACTAAGGATTTCGACCTTTACGGATGGATTCAGAGGAAAACTCTCGGTTTACCGCCATGTGATCCGATTGCCTTCTATTCTGGAGGTTCGGCAAATCAGGCCGACATTGCTGCCAGCTTGGATGTGCCGCGCACTCAATACGTTAAAACTTGGACAGATGAGAATGGAGTTCCTCAAAAGGCTTGGAAGGATCTGCTATTTACTCAAGCTGAGGAAACCATTTCTGAAAAGAGGGTTCGTCTTGTTATCCTTTATGGTCATAGGGGAAGTGGAAAAACTACACTCTGTAAAAGAATGGTACATGACCTTAATGAGTCTTTGATTCCTGCTATTGACTTCCTTACCATTCCGCTAGCTTCTGAGCACGTCGATACCATCCAAGCTCAAATGAGAGCGGCACATGAAAAGTGTTTGCATGTCTTCACAAAAATCGAGGACATTCAGAAGGTAATTGTTGTCCAACAGTTTTTGGCAACGATTAGACGTCTGATTGACGCGCAGGTGGCTCTGATTGTCTATATCGCCATTGATACCAATATGTGGAAGCAGATCGAGGACAAGATCGGAAACTTTGCTCATACGATGGGTTGCCGTCTTGAGTCCAGGCATCTTCGGGGTCAACTTGATGAACAGGAGGTAGAAGATATTATCTCCCGGTTGAAGGATCATCATTGTTTGTTCTGCTTAGAACATAAGACGGATGAAGCTATCAATTCCCTATTTCGCCGGAAAGCCAAGAGGGCCCTTCTCACATGCTTGATCGAAGCCACTCGGGGTACAGAAGAAGGGCAGGGGTTGGCTGAGATACTGTGGTATGAGTATCAGAGCTTGGGCAATAAGGCGAAGTGGGCTTATGCTCTTGTCACGCTCTTTGGCGCGTTTGGAATCGTTGTACCTTATTCTATTATGGAGGGGGTGCTGAAAGAATTGACTGGTGATTCTGGATACTTTGCGTCTACAGACTTTAGCGCTGAGACTGCTGAGATTATTGTATATCGGCCAATGAGTGCATCGTATACCGTTCGCCTCCGACTTGTTGCCGAAACCCTTTTGAAACGGTTAATAGGAGAAGATGGGGATGGCTTCAACTACCGACTTTTATCCGCCACACTTCGTTCCCTTGATTTCTCAATTCCCTTGCATCGCACCTTCTTTAAAATGGCCCTTGATCGCAAAGTGCTTCTAGTGATTCCCTATCTGGAGCAGCTCATTCAGGATGTAAAGGAACGAAGAATCGGCATTATTCAAAATCATGACATAAGTCGTGTCCTCAACAGTATCATCCGTATTTATCAAGACAGAGGCGAGTATGAGAAAGGCAAGCTCTTAGCAGATGAGTCTCTGAAGCACTGGAACCATATTGGGAATAAAGCATCTTATCTGCGGGCCTTTTGCTGCTATTATTTAGGGGAAACCGAGGAAGTAAGAAAAGCTGCCGAGAGCTTGGTCAAAACGATTGACCACCCCTTTCAGGTTCTCCGAGGGATCGCATTGCTCCGCATGCTCCGAGACTGGACGGCGGCTGATGAGTATCTCAAAGATTTTGAGAAATCTGTTGGCAGTGATATTGTCTCGTATCCAGACTATGACCGCTTGCGCCGGCAGGTGGATCTAGGGCTAAAAGTGAACTGGGGTGATTCTGATCTCGATTCACTAAGGCCCTCCGTGGCCTTGGATAGGATTGAATGTATGCTCGTGAGTAGCGGAGCAGATGAGACTGCCATTTGTGAGCAATACAAAAGGCTTATTCGACGGCAGCACAATTTTTTCCAAGGGTATCTCTCATTTTTCTCATATCTCCATCGGCCACGGGGTGACGAAGATGAAGATGTCATGTTAGAACGCTATCGAGTATTGCAGCATGAATGTGAGTACCACTTAGACCAACATGAAGGACACTATAAAAACTATCCTAAGGATGTTCGCTCACTTCTTCATTCAAACCTGGCGAGGGCATTGTTTAAAATCGATTACATCTCAATACAAGGGTACAAGCACCAAGAGGCCTGTGCCACGCACTTCCAAAAGGCGATAGGTTTAAAGCGTGAAAACTGGTATGCGCACAATTGGTGTGGTACTTTCTTGAAGGAAGCAATAAAGGATAGGGAAACTGCAAAGACACACTACGAACTTGCTGTTAAGGGCGATAAAAATAATCCCGTATTCAAAAATAATCTGGCCCTTCTCTATTACGAGGCACCAACCTTCTCAAGAGAAGGGCTTAAGAAGGCTCAGGAACTCGCTCAAGAAGCCCAGTCACTCTGCATAATAGGCTCATATTGGGAAGACTTCTATCATTACCCTAATGAACTTCTTCTAAGAATTAACTTATTATTGGAACGGACCGACCTTAGAGATGAGGTTCTCTTGGATGCAGATGAGGCGCTCCCAGCAGATGTAGAATGAGATGTCAGGGTGGTCATATTTAAGGTCCACATTTTACAAGGCGTTTGAGATGATGCCTGTTTCACTATCAATAGCCACATGGACAAGAAAATTGGGGTGCAACTTCATATAACACGGGCTTTGCGGCTTCGTTTCACTTCGCCCAAACCGCCTGCGGCGGCTTCGCAAAGCCCGGGGACGTTATAAGGAATTGCAGCTTAATTAGAACTGATGGACATGACTCTAAGAAAAATCACAACACAGAAAGAACTAACAGCCAATAAGCCCCAACAGACATTATTCGTTGAAGAACTAGCAACGACAACGCCACTTTACCCCCCTAACTCAACCCGGCAAGAGATAGGGCATAAATTCAAAAATCTCATACACGAAGAATTAAAATTAGGCTCTGTTGTTTCATACGTAGAAAACAAAATTGTTGTCATCTGTCCCGCCTTATGTCATTACGAAGAATTTAGTGCAATTGAATACGCAATCTTACGAAAACTAATAGAGAATAAAGGATT
>JADFWK010000181.1 GCA_015223015.1 Pseudomonadota bacterium | reverse complement strand
GTCCAGGGCATGGGTGTCTTTTTTTTGGTTATGCCCTGTGACATGGCCCCTTACTGGGTCGTTTCAAAATGGTTTATTGAGGCATAAGCCTTAGAATCATAGGCATCATCTATATAAACCATTTTGAAACTCCCACTCATCTAAACTATGTGGGGCATAATCCAAAAAAAAGACACCCATGCCCCGGAGAACCTTAAAAATCAATAGGTTAGGTTTCACTATGACGTGGCCGTGGCCCTAAAGGCGAGTTTTGACATCGCCTGGAGGGAGCCTTAGATTTGTCAAGAAACGTTTTAGACTGAGAGAAAAGGGATTTCGGCAACAGCCTGTAAACTTTAGGCACTTAGATAATGACTATGCTTATCAGAATTGGTACACGGGCCAGCCAGTTGGCCCTTGCTCAAACTCAGTGGGTAATCGATCGGATCTCAGCCCAATATCCTAATATCACAGTTGATTTGGTTAAGATTAAGACAAAAGGCGATAAGATAATCGATAGGCCATTGAGCGATATCGGGGGGAAAGGTTTATTTATAAAAGAGATAGAAGAAGCCCTGCAAAGAAAACAGATAGATGTGGCTGTCCATAGCCTTAAGGATGTTCCGGCTGAATTACCAGACGATTTGCATATCGGCGTTATTCCTGAGAGGGAAAACCCCTATGATGTCCTGATCTCTCGGGATAATATAGCCCTCAAAGACCTACCGGAAGGCTCCTTCATTGGCACTAGTAGCCTGAGGCGCGCTGCTCAACTTCTCCATTGCCGCGCAGATCTAAACATAACTCCCTTACGCGGAAATCTAGACACCAGGCTCAGAAAATTATATAGCGCTGATATTCACGCAATTATTGTTGCCGCAGCCGGCTTAAAGAGAATGGGTCTCGGAGACAAGATAAGCCAATACTTTTCTGCTGACATCATGTTGCCTGCAATTGGGCAAGGTGCCTTAGGCCTTGAGTTACGGCGCGATGATGAGAAAATGAGCGATATGTTGACGTTTTTGGATCATTATCCAACAAGGGCGGCGGTAGAAGCTGAGCGTTCTTTCCTAGCGGAGCTTGGAGGTGGCTGTGAGCTACCGGTGGCAGCCTTGGCACAATTCGATGATGAATCTATCCATTTAGATGCTCTGGTGGCAAATCTGGATGGCAGTAGGATATTTCGGGATGCCATTGAGGGGCCGGCGGACAAGTCAGGTGAACTCGGAACAACCTTGGCCAGGAGGCTTGTTGATGCAGGCGCCCAGCAGATTCTTGATCAAATCTATGGGTCGTTATAAAAGGATTTCGAGAAATCCATGATATTTGAACATTTATGACAAGATCTCTGAACCATGAAAAGCCCCAAAAACAGTAATGATAAAAAACCAAGGTCTTTGAACAAGACCAACAAAGGCATAGTCTATTTGATTGGGGGTGGCCCTGGCAGTCCTGATCTCATTACCGTAAAGGCCAGGGAATGTCTTCAGACGGCTGATGTTATTGTCTACGATTACCTTATAGACGAATCGCTTTTATCCCTCGGCGGCAACGATGCAGAGCTCATATATGTAGGTAAGAAAAGTGACCAGCATACCATGAACCAGCAGGAGATTAACAAGCTTCTGATAGCGAAGGCAGAGCAGGGTTCAACAGTAGCCAGGTTAAAGGGGGGGGATCCCTTCATTTTTGGAAGAGGCGGGGAAGAGGCCATGGAACTGGCTGAGGCAGGGATACAATTTGAGATTGTTCCTGGAGTAACATCGGCAGTAGCAGTGCCTGCATATGCAGGTATACCCCTGACTCACCGAGATCATTCATCAACGGTGTGCTTTATTACAGGACATGAGGATCCCACCAAAGAAACATCAAATATCAGTTGGGACTCGTTGGCACAATCTCCAGGAACCCTCGTTTTTCTTATGGGGATTGGCAATTTAGGTAATATAACGAGAAAACTGATAGACAGTGGGCGGCCAGCACATTCTCCAGTGGCGGTTATTAGCAATGGTACTACACCGAACCAGAAAACTGTAACAGGAACCCTCGAAAATATTGAGCAAAAAGCGAAAGATGCCAATCTCACACCCCCAGGGGTAATTGTAGTTGGGGATGTGGTGGGTTTGAGAGGGCATCTGAATTGGTTTGAAACCAGGCCTCTCTTTGGAAAGAACATCTTAGTTACCAGACCAGAGGATCAGGCCGCAGGTTTTGTTAGTATCTTATCTGGTTTGGGTGCCCGGTGTGTTCAAATTCCAGTGATAAGAATTATACCTCCTACGACCTGGAAGGAATTAGATAAAGCAATAGCAGGTCTCTCTGTCTATGATTGGACACTTTTTACCAGCGTTAATGGGGTTAAGTACTTCTTTGAACGACTAAAGGTTGCCAGAAAAGACCCTAGACATCTCAGTGGTATTAAGATTGGCGTTATAGGGCCCAAGACAGCAGAGGCTCTTCTTGACAGGGGGGTTATCCCAGATTTGATTCCTCACGAGTATTCCGCTGAGGGGATAGTGGAAGCATTACATCGATACCCCCTAAAGGGACAAAGGGTTCTTCTGCCGAGGCCTGTAATAGCAAGGGACTACCTTCCTGAAAAACTCAAGAGCATGGGAGCAACAGTAGATGTGGTTGAGGCGTATAAGACACAACAGCCAGAATATGATCAGAATCAATTAGACGATCTATTCAAAAATGGCGCAATAGATATGGTTACCTTTACCAGCCCCTCAACTGTTGATAATTTTTTGGCTCTTTTTGTAGGCAAATCAGTTGGCAAGGAAATTTCAAAGATATTAGTCGCGTGCATTGGGCCAATTACTGCTCGACGGGCAACTGAAAAGGGGTTAACGGTAACGGTAGTGCCTGATGAGTACACAGGAGATGCCCTTGCAAGAGCCATTGTAGAGTTTTATAAAATGCATTAAATCTATTATATAACTAATTGCTTTTTCTATTATTTTGCTAATGACCTGAGCCTGCTATGAGCTGCTCTCCATCAGTCCAATTCCCACACCTTTCTGGATGCCCGAACTATAGTATCTCGAATCTTGGCTGAACAAAGGAGTAGGCCATAGTGGTTCTCAATGTCTCCTGATGGCCTTCTATAGCCTATGTTTTCACCAGCGCCTGAGAGGAGAACACCTCCTGCTTCGGATGCAATAACATCGCAGGCACAGGTATCCCATACCTTTGTCCCGCCAGCAGGGTGCACATAGATATCTGCTTCTCCATCGATAACCATGGCCATTTTCCTGCCTACACTTCCTGAGGAGATTTCATCTTGGACCTTCAGCAATTCAATAAATTTGTCTACCCTGGGGTCCCGATGTGAGCGGCTGACAGCAAGCCGTAGATATTTCATGTCTGGGGTATCTGAAATCCTTGCCCGTGATGACGTATCCCTTTGAGACAGTCGGGCCTTGAACGCACCAAAACCTTTACAAGCATAAAACTCGAGCCCCGTAGCTGGCTCTACTACTACCCCGATGAAAGGTTCGCCAAGATGGGTTAGACCAACCATGGTAACGAATTCGCCGTTACCCTTGATGAAATCCTTGGTGCCATCTAACGGATCAATCATCCAGACCCATTCTTCTCCTGTCTTATCCCAGGTATCTGGTTCTTCCTCGGTAAGGATGGCGTGCTCTGGACAATTACGTTTGAGCGTTTCTACAATAATCTGATTTGCCGCCATATCCGCAGCAGTTACCGGATCATCCGCCCCCTTTTCTTTGATATCAATATCCTCACCCGAAAGGTATTGCTCGTAGATAGTCTTTATCCTTTCTGCTGCTAAGCGTGCAGCTTGCCTGGCACTATCTAAGAAATATTTAAGGTCTTGTTTCATCAATAACCCCATTGAAGCAACTATTCAGCCACTAAGACACCAAGACACTAAGATTAGGAAATTATTCTTTTAATGTCCTCAAAACATCTAAGCATAGACTTTCGTTAAAGATTATACAGTTTCAGATAAGGGGGTAAAACTTATGGCCGCCCGCCTCGCCTTGCGGACTCGCATGGCGGGCAGGTCTATCCTTTGCGTCTTGGTGGCTACCGGAAAAGTTACCCATTAAATTTAAAAATTGGTATGGCTAAATTGTTGACAAATACTTTGCATAAGGGTAAGTTTTTCTTCAGAATATATCAAGGAATTTTTGTGCCGAAGTGGCGGAATTGGTAGACGCGCTAGGTTCAGGACTTAGTGGGTGAATGCCTGTGCGGGTTCGATTCCCGCC
>JADFWK010000180.1 GCA_015223015.1 Pseudomonadota bacterium | reverse complement strand
TCCACGTACAGATTGTCCTCCAAACCAACCCGGACATTTCCTCCCATGAGCAGGGACGTCGTACACATCCTCATCTGATGACGGCCCGCAGCACACACCGACCAGACAAAATCGCCGATGGTCTGCCGCGCCGTCTGGTGGAGAAACATCAGGTTCTCCATTGTGGGCGGGATACCCCCAAGAATCCCCATAACGAACTGTAGGGAAACCGGCTTCTTGATATGGCCTTGCTGGATCATGAAGGCCAGATTGTTGAGCATCCCCACATCATAGATCTCAAGCTCCGGTTTGGTCTTGTTTTCTTTGAAGAACCCGGAGAACTCGCGGAGGGTCTTGAAGGTGTTGGGAAAGATTGCGTCCTCAGATATGGAGAGATGCTGATGTTCCCATGCAAATTTGAATTCTTCGTACTGGGAGACGGCCGGGAAAAGGGCGAAATTTAGGGAGCCAAAATTAAGGGATGCCAGCTCGGGCTTGAACTCGCGAACAACTGCCACGCGCTCCTCTGTGGTCATCCCTGCTCCCCCTCCGGTTGACAGGCAAAGTATTATATCACACCGGTCCTTCACTTCGGTGATTACCTCGCGAAATAGATCCAAAGAAGATGATGGCTGTCCTGTCTCAGGATCTCTCACGTGTATATGAGCTACTGCAGCCCCTGCCTCCCAGACCCGGACAGACTCATCAGCGATCCGTTTTGGAGTGATGGGCAGATAAGGGCTCATGGTTGGGGTGTGAATAGCGCCCGTGATTGCTGCAGTGATAATTCTTTTTCCCATCTGGTTACCCTCCTTATCTGTCAATGTCTCGCACCTTACTTTGGTACATTTATGCCTTGTTTGCGGGTTTTCCACCCGTGAGACCATTCAGTGCAAACTCAAATATGAAATCCGCTAGTTCAGCTACAGATAACCCTTTTTTCGGGTGGAACCAAATCCTTGTTCTGGTAATCATGGAAGCAATCATTAAGCCAGCCATTTTTTCATCTATTCCAGGGAAGCAGCCAATATCTTTGCCTCTGCGTATTACCCTTCGAATAATCCGGTCATAGGTATCGCGTAAATCTATAATTTTTTTCCGTTTTGCTGCTGACAGGTTGTCCAAGGCTATGTCGAATAGTAGTTTAGCTGATCTTCTAAAGCTCAACGTGATTTTTAGGTGGCTTGTGATTATTAACCGCAGCTGCTCAATAGGGCTGGTATCATCCTCTTCCAAGTACTTGATAGGATTAATTATCTGTTCCATTTCCTCGAGAAGCACTTCATAGAGAATTTCTTCTTTATTAGAAAAGAAGTTGTATATATTGGCTGGTTCACAGCCATATGCCCTGGCTATATCTCGCATACTTGTGGAATTGTACCCTTTTTTCCAGAAAAGCCTTCTTGCCTTATCCAGCATCTTCGTTTTTTGAGGTCTATTTTGTCCTTTGTTTTTAATCATTTATACCTCAGCATTTTTAAGATTAATAATTTTTTGCTAATAAAATAACTATAGCGATCAGGAGGATAAAGTTAACACTTCAAAAACGTAGGTTTATGAACGGTCATTCATATTAATTAATAATCATTGAATATAATAACATGAGCTGTCAAGCAAAAAACTGATCCTTTGAACCCCTCTTGACACACAAATACGTTTCTTCCTACAATACCAATTAAAAATGGAGTTCTATCACTTCACTCAAAGGAAAGGAGAATCATTATGGATGAACCAATCATGAAAAGAGTCAAGGGCGATGGGGTGGAAATGCAACTTGCCGTTTGGGAAAGGATGGCTGAAACCATTTTGTGTGTCCACGGTATTTCGGCCAATTGTCGGTGCTGGGATACAATGGCAGAGGCCTTGGCCCCCAGATATCAGATCATTGCAATGGACCTCAGGGGAAGAGGGCTTTCGGAGAAGCCTCCTGCAGGATATTCAATTGCTCATCACTGCCAGGATATCCGAGTTCTTCTGGAGAATCTGGGTGTCGAGCGGGCTGTAATCATGGGGCATTCTTTGGGTGCACTCATCGCCATCGCCTTTGGTGCTCAATACCCTGAGAAGGTTGAGAGCCTTATCCTCGTTGATGGTGGTGGAAAACTATCAGCAGAGCAGACTGAGAAAGTCTTTGCCGGAATCCAACCAACATTGGACCGTCTTGGAAAGGTGTTCCCTTCATCTGAAGCTTATCTTGACCTCATGAAAAAAAACCCCCTGCTTCAACCATGGTCTCCAGCACTTGAGACATATTACCTCTATGAAATAGAAGAGGTGGATGGGGGGGTTCGCTCGCGAGTTCAACCTGAACATATCAAGGAGGAGGCCGAAAATCTGGGAAATCTGAACGTAGCCGAGTTCTACCCGCAGATCAAGTGTCCGGTACTCATCCTGAGGGCCACAGAAGGCATGCTGGCCCCAGATGATATATTGCTTCCCAAAAAGGTGGTGGAAAGGATGCTCCAGGAAATCCCTGATGCCAGATGTGTTGATCTACAGGGCTCCAATCATTACTCAATAGTTCTTCAACCCAATGATGCAAGGGATCAAGCAATCCGGTACTTCTTGGAGGAGTAGTTTCTAATGAGGGTATGAAGTAATCTGCACGATATCGCACTGGCTAAAGGCCTCCCAGTTTTAGCTCCTCAAGGGGATTGACTAACCAAGGGTAGAATAATCTTCTTAGGCAAAGGAAAATATCAGTTTTTTGCTTGACACCTCATGTTATTGTATACCATTAATAATTATTGTTAATAAATATGAATGGCCGTTCATAAACATAGCTGTTTTTTCTTGACTTTAAAAAACTTTTGTTATTTTATTTATTCTTCTAAAACCTACGTATCATAAGAAAGGAGGTAAAAAGCGTAAAAAAACTAATCTTTGGCTTCTCGTTTACTGCCTTAAACCGTTAACCTTTATCCTTGAAGGAGGGAAAGATGAAATCAACCAAAAAAATATTTTTGATGCTTATCGTTTTCCTTTGTCTGTGCCTATTTGGCCTGCCTCAGGCCATGGCGGGTATGGACGCTTTTGACGTAAACAAAATGTCAGACATGTCCGACTTTGATCCGAATAACCCGATCATCCCCACCGGGGATACCATCAAGATCGCGGTGGTGTGCTCTTTTTCCGGGCCAGCCGCTGCAGTGGGAGAGCAATATTGGGCGTGTGCCACGTTTGTTGCCCATGACATCAACAAGAGAGGAGGCATCCTTGTCGATGGCAAGAGGAAAAAGATCCAGTTATTCAAGGCGAATCACATGTCCAAACCTGCACAGACCAAAAAGATTTGTGAAAGGATGGTCCTGCAGGAGAAAGTCGACATCTTGTGGGGCACCAACGGCAGCAATAATATGAAAGTCATTAACCAGGTGGCCAAGAAATACAAGGTTATTGCACAGGACTTCACTGCATTGTCTGATGAACTCTACGATGCTACAAACTTCACTCGTTATTCCTTTATGACCGTCCCTTCGTGCGACGTGGTGGGCAGCGCCCTTGCCTATTATTACGGCAAGATCCGAATGAAGGAAAAGAAATTTTATATCCTCTGCCAGGATTACCTGTTCGGTCACTCCATGGCAAAGGGTTTCAAAAGAGGTCTGAAAGAGTACTACCCTGAAGCCCAGCTCGTGGGCGAGGACTACCATAAGCTCTTTATGAAAGACTTCGCTCCCTTCCTTGAAAAGATAAAGGCCTCCGGGGCCGAGGTCATCTATACCGGTGACTGGATCCCTGACGCAGAAAACCTCCTGGTTCAGGCGAGGCAAATGGGCATAGATCTCCCCATTGCAAATATCTTTCTGAACGAGCCCAACATGCTTCATAGAGCCGGGGTTGAAGGTTCGAAAAATTTGCACAATTTTTGCATGACTGGAACAGCCGAAGGAGTTGCCTTCCCAACAGCCGAACAGATAAAATACTACCATGCGTGGTACGATCAATTTAAGAAATGGAAAGCACCCTATAATACCAAAGTATTCAAGCATGGCTGGGGCGGCGGTGGGAGTATGGGGAGCTACATGCAGCAACTTTATTGGCTTCTCAGCGTTATCGAAAGGGCCGGAAGCACTGATCCGGAAAAGATCATCAGTGTCTGGGAGGGGGATAGTTACAGAGATGTTTTCAACACTGTTTATTACATGAGGCCCTGCGATCACAAGGTGATAGCAGACTATTAT
>JADFWK010000179.1 GCA_015223015.1 Pseudomonadota bacterium | reverse complement strand
GTGGAGCCGATGTTTGATATTGTTAAAAGCCTGTTCTCTCTGGAACCGGTCTGGATGAAGGGGAAACGAAACGTCCAACCCCTTCTTCTGCTTTCTGTATTCGTCTACCAGCTTTTGCTCCTTTTCAATTTTGTGAACGGAAGACCTGCATCTCATGTAAAATACATAACAGATGGAGTATAATAATGACCACCCCTCAATTAAGTATATATTAATTACTCCAAACTAATATTTTGGTACATTGGATTCATTTTTATAAGCCGTGCTTTTGAGCCCCTTTTATTTCTCAGAAGTATTAGCGAAAGAAGACTCAGGTAATCCTATCCATAACTTTAGGCATTTTAGACACTTTAGTTCACTTTAGGCACTCCATTAGAACGGCCACGTTTTCCAATAGATCTTTGTCCGTATCCAGAACCCGTAGAGACCAAGGGGCTCAAAAACCACTATTAAAACAATTATTAACCCGAGACAAATACTCGCGACATTGTGGACACCAGTAACACTCATCCACCGATCTGAAATAGTCACGAGCAATTGCCCCAAATAGGGCAGATCCTGAACCTTATCCAACATGAGAATTAACCAGGTCATCACCACGCCGCCCATGATGGAACCAAATATCGTTCCAACCCCTCCTACAATAACAAATGCCAGAAAATAGATTGAAAGAATAAAATTAAAGCTGCTCGGGTTGATGAAGCCAAGCATGAATGCCATCAATCCACCGGCAATGCCTGTGTAGAAAGCGCTTATGGCAAAGGCCAGGGTCTTATAGTACGTCAGGTTAACACCCATTGTCTCGGCAGCGATGTCTGAATCCCTGATGGCGATAAAGGCCCTTCCGACCTTTGTTTTCATGAGGTTTCTGGCAGCTAAGATTAAAAGAAAGGTGATAGGTATGATTACAAAGTAGAGTCCCCTGTCACTCGATACAGTACATAGGCCAAAAAGCTTAAGGGTAGGAGCCTGTATCCCCATCCTTCCCCCAAAAAGCTCCCAGCGACCTATTATTTGAGTAATAGCCATGCCGAAACCGAGGGTGGCGATGGCGAGATAAGGGCCTTCTAACCTCAGGGCAGGCAGACCGAGGACAAAACCGAAAACAGCAGCAATGGCACCGGCGGCAGCAAGTGCAACAAGAAAGGGGAAAGAAAGTTTGCCCATAAAGAGAACCGTGGTAAAGGCCCCTATAGCAAAGAATCCGGCATGGCCGAGGGATATCTGACCAGTATAGCCTACTAACATATTCAACCCGACAGCAACAAGAACGTTTATGGCCATATAATTGGCCATGTAGATGTAGTAGTTTGGTGCCAGAAATGGGAAGGTAACTAAGGCAGCTATGAGTATCAAAAACCAGAACCACAGCACCTTGCTGTCCAGAAGCTGAATATCCTCGTAATAGTCCCTCTTTATGTCCACGGTATGTGTCTCTTAGTTTTCCTCTTTGGCTTCGTAGACCTTTTTTTCAATGAAAATCCTGACAAGTTCCTTGTCAAGCCTGCCCTTAGCAGCCTCCTCCTGTAAGATAGCCAGTGACCTCACTGGATCCATACTTCTTTTATACGGTCTATCCTTGGCTATGAGTGCCTCATAGATATCGGCCACCGTAATTATTCTTGTCTGAAGCGGAATATCTTCCGATGTAACCTGTTTTGGATAACCCGATCCATCAAGCATTTCATGATGACCAGCAGCAAAAAGGGGGACCCTTTTCAGGGAACCCTTAAAGGGTATCTTATCAACGATGTTTTCGGTGTGAATCACATGGGATTGGATCTCCTCTATCTCATCCTTTGTCAGGTTCCCCTTTCTTACAGAAAGATTTTCAAATTCAAAATCAGTGAGATAGCCTCTTTTTTGCCCTTCAAAATCTAAGTATTTCTTCTTGTAGATCCCCTTTAGCTTCTCTAGCCCTGGTTCATCTAGGAAGTTACTGGTATTAATCTCCTTGATAGATGCCAGCTCCTCCTCTATTTGTTTCAGTCGACCGTTCAGGTCTCTATCTAGTTCTCTGATCTCTTTTTGGTTGCCCCCGTCTTTTTGAAGTAAAACAAATTTCTTTTTCTCAGTTTCAACGATGGCAGAGGCTTTGATACTCTCAAAACGGCTGATAAGAGCGGCTGTTTCGGCCTCTGAAAGGCGGCTCCTTTTATCGAGCACCCATTCCCTGACACCAATTTTGCCAATGTCGTGAAGCCAGGCTGCATAATTGAGCTCTTCAAGTTCGGCAGGGCCAAATAACACAGGAGCGTACAGACCATCATGGGTGTCGTTGATAGCTCTGGCTAAGGCCATGGTATACTTTGCAACCCCCTTGGAATGTCCGGCGGTGAAGGGGCTCCTCGCATCTATGGCCGAGACTGAATACTGAATGAGGGCCTCAAAAACAGCCTTTATTTCTTTGATAAGCTGTGCATTCTTTATGGCCACAGCTGCCTGTGAAGCCAGAGATGAGACAAGGGATTCTATGCTGGCGTCAAAGGAGATAACCTTTCCATCGCTATCGATCGAGTTAATCAGTTGGAGAACGCCAATGATCTTCCCCTCTGTGTCCTTCATTGCCACGAGAAGCATGGACCTCGTTCTGTAATTGTTTCTCCTATCAAAGTCTCGATTAAACTCGAAACCGGCTTCTGGAGAGAGATCATAAGCATCGGGGATGTTCAGGGTTTCACCAGTGATGGCGACGTACCCAGAAATACTATTTTTGGTAAGGGCGAGAGAGTATGGTTTAAATGTGCCCGGTCTCATATCGGCCCGTTTTCTTAGAGTATCGTTCTGGGCAACCTCAAAGTGCAGGGCCCCGTTATCCTGATCAACAAGGTAGAGGCTGCCAGCGTCCGCGTTTGTAAAAGAGCGAGTTTCCCTTACAATTGATTCTAGTAGGAGCGTCAGATTTGTTTCACTTGATAGTGCGATCCCGATCTTGTTGAGGGTCTCAAGCCTCTCTGTCATATCTTGAGAAGGGTACATCGCATCCTTTCGTTTTTGCAACAGGCCGATATTTTCATTCGGGATGCGTGATTTATATAATCTAACACAGCTTTTTTCAAGCTTAATCTCTCTTTTTTCTTTTATCTTGACATATTAGGGGGCATGAAGTACTCGGGTATGAATGATTGAGGAGCTTGAAAAAAAGATTATCCACTACCTTCAGGGAGATCTTCCGGTAACACCAAAACCTTTTGCTTCGCTCGCAGACAAGATTGGAATAAGAGAAGAAGATCTACTCGAGAAGACCCAGTTATTAAAAGAACAGGGGATACTCAGACGCTTTGGGGCGACTCTGAGGCATCAGCTTGCAGGGTTTCATACCAACGCCATGGTTGCCTGGCGTGTACCTGAAGATAAAGTGGAGAAGTCCGGTACTTCAATGGCAACCTTTAGAGAGGTTAGCCATTGTTACCAGAGGAGGATTCAAGGTGAATGGAAATACAATCTTTTCACTATGATCCATGGCAAAAACAACAAAGATTGTGAGCACATAGCCAAGAAAATTGCAGATATGGTTGAGGTAAACGAGTATGTGGTCCTTTTAAGCCTTAAGGAGTACAAAAAGACTAGTCCGAAATATTTTTAAAGTAAACCTTGACGAACTCGTAAAAAGTGAAAAATCGAGTCACTCCCGCGAAAGCGGGAGTCCATAATAAGTTGAAATAACTGGATTCCTGCTTTCGC
>JADFWK010000178.1 GCA_015223015.1 Pseudomonadota bacterium | reverse complement strand
CTGAACCCGGGAAAGCGTTGGAACTGAATAGCTATGCTTCTATTAGTCTGGCTACAGCTACAACCTTTTCAGACGTTTTGAGGTTTATCAGCTTTACCCCCTGGGTATGTCTGCCGATAACTGAAATGTCCGCCATCCTTATTCTAATGATCTTCCCTTGGCTTGAGAGAATTATCAATTCATCGCTGCCCGCCACCTGGGTGGCGCTTACTACAAGGCCGTTTCTCTCCGATGTCCTTATCGAAAACACCCCTTTACCGCCCCTATGCTGTGCCCTGTATTGGCGCGTGTCCGTCCTTTTTCCATAACCATTCTCCGTTATGGTAAGAATGGTCGCTCCTTCGTTCAGAATCTCCACGCTAACCACCTGATCATCACTGTCGAGCCGTATCCCCTTGTTGCCTGCTGCAACGCGGCCCATGCTGCGCAGATCCCGCTCATGAAATCGAATAGCCTTTCCTTTTTGGGAGCTTAAAAAAATATCTTGGTCCCCGTTCGTCACCCTCACACCGATTAACTCATCGTCTTGATTGATCTTTAAGGCGGTAATTCCTGTTGCCCTAGGCCTGCTATAGGCAGCAAGGTCTGTCCTTTTCACCAGCCCGTTCTTGGTGGCCATAACGATAAACTGGCCATCCTGAAACCCCTTTAACGATAAAATCGTGGCTATTTTTTCCACTGGCTGGAGGTCTAGCAGGTTGACAATAGCCGTGCCCTTGGCCATTCTCCCTGCCTCCGGTACCTCATGGACCTTTCTCCAATAGAGGCGTCCCGTGTTCATGAAAAACAAGAGGTAGTCATGGGTTGAGGCTACAAACATTGATACCACAAAATCCTCTTCCCTCACCTTTGTCCCAGCCACGCCCTTGCCGCCCCTCCGCTGCGCGCGATAGAGGCTTATAGGGGTTCTTTTGATATAGCCTGCATGGGTGACGGTGATAACCATGTCCTCGTCTACGATCAGATCCTCAAGATCTAACGTGTGAACGTCTTTTATGATCTCTGTTCGCCGGTCATCGCCATATTTTCCCTGAATCTCTTTCGTCTCTTTTTTTATGATGTCTAAGACCAGGGATTCACTGCTCAAAATCGCCTTAAACTTCTCTATGTTCTTGATAGTATCCTTATACTCATCATCTATCTTGCCTCTCTCCAGTCCGGTTAATCTCTGCAATCTCATATCCAAGATTGCCTGGGCCTGAATCTCTGAGAGTTGAAATGTCTCCATGAGCCCCTTTTTGGCATCTGCAGGGGTAGCTGAAGAGCGAATCAACTTGACAACGCTATCCAGACGATCCAATGCAACCTTTAATCCCTCTAAGATATGGGCCCGTGCCTCGGCCTTCCTTAATTCAAAAGATGTCCGCCGTACAATAATCTCTTTTCTATAATGAATAAAGTGCTGTATTACCTCTTTAAGGGTAAGGATCTCCGGCCTCCCGTTTACAATGGCCAGCATAATAATTCCAAAGGATATGTCCATCTGGGTAAACTTATAGAGGCGATTAAGGATAACCGATGCGCTGGCACCCCGTTTAATATCAATTGCAACCCTCAACCCATCACGGTCCGATTCGTCCCGTAGATCGCTTATTCCCTCTATCTTTTTGTTTTTGACCAACTCCGCTATACCCTTGAGCAAGTTTGCCTTATTCACCTGGTACGGTATTTCGGTGATGATTATCCGTTCCTTGCTTTCCCCCGCCTTTTCTATAAATGCCCGAGCACGAATCTTTATAATGCCCCTTCCCCCAGAGTAAGCCTCCTGAATCCCCCGCTCTCCATAAATAAACCCTGATGTTGGAAAATCGGGACCAGGTAAGTCTTCCATGAGTTCCTTGAGGGTAATGTCTGGATTATTAATGGTGTGAATAATGGCATTGCTGACTTCATGAAGGTTGTGGGGCGGAATGTTTGTGGCCATACCCACTGCTATACCTGATGATCCGCTGATAAGTAAGTTGGGAATATTGGTGGGAAGGATTACGGGCTCCATAAGAGAGCCGTCATAATTTTCAACAAAGTCAACTGTTTCTTTTTCCACATCTGTTAAAAACTCCTCGGCTATTTCGTACATCCTGATCTCGGTGTACCTCATGGCCGCAGGCGGATCTCCATCCACTGAACCGAAGTTTCCCTGTCCGTTAATTAAAGGGTACCTCATGGAGAAAGGTTGGGCCAGCCTTACGATAGCATCGTAAACAGCTGCATCACCATGAGGGTGATACTTCCCGATCACATCCCCTACTACTCGAGCAGATTTTTTATACGGTCTATTGTGATAATTTTTCAACTGTTCCATGGCGTACAAGACTCTTCTGTGGACGGGTTTGAGCCCGTCCCTTATGTCTGGCAATGCCCTGCCAACAATCACGCTCATGGCATATTCCAGATAAGACCGTTTCATCTCCTCTTCTATGGTAACAGTGTTTAAATCTCCTTTTGTTACATCTCCTTTTGTTACAGAGCTCATACTCTCTCCTTATCGGCTTAATAATGTAGTAAACACAGAGATCTCACATGGTTAAACTATGAAAAAAAGGGGGTCTAAAAAGGGGATGGTTACAGAGCATACAGAAAGAAGGTTGTAGTGCATAAGTAATAAATAGTTTCGACTCTGGCTGGCACACCATACAACCAAGGATATTTAGATATCCAACTCCCTTACCTCCAGAGCATTATTTTGGATGAATTCTCTTCGGGGTTCAACCTTATCGCCCATAAGGATGGTAAAGATCTCGTCTGCTGCTATAGCATCTTCGACTGTCACCCTTGTTAAACTTCTTCTCTCCGGATCCATTGCGGTCTGCCATAATTGCCCGGGATTCATTTCGCCTAATCCCTTATACCTTTGGATTACAACCCCTTTTTTGGTTTTATCCACCAAATGCTCAACAAGTTTTTCTTTTGTTTCAATCTTTATCGGATTTTTTCCATCACCATTTAGCAGGAACGGGCCATCCAGATCTTGCAACTCCTTTTTGAACCGTAATAACCTCTGAAATTCCGGGGACCGGATAAGATCCCAGTTAAACTTAAAAAAGGAACCGTTACCCCCTTGATCCCGCAGCAGCAATTCATACCTATTATGTTCTTCATCAAAGATTATATCTTTAGTGATAAAATTCTCGTTCTCCAGTTCTCTTGAGAGAGAGGCAATAAGGTCCCTGTCTTTTATATAGTTTTTATCAATGTCTTTTTGACACAAGAGGTCTAAAAACCTTCTCGTGTAACCTTTTCTCGCAAGGGTATTGGTTTTATCCAGGTAGTCGATAAGCGTATACAGTAATAAGCGAAGTTTCTTACCCGAAATTCTCTGTTCTGAGTCCAACCAAACCGTCTCTTTTTCTGATATCCTATCTATCATATAAGAATTATAGGTTTCTTCATTATGGAAAAACCGTTCTTTCTTCCCGTCTTTCATTCTGTAAAGTGGCGGTTTTGCCACATATAGATGGCCTTCTTCCACCAGGTCAGGCATCTGCCTGTAAAAAAAGGTTAAGAGAAGGGTTCTTATGTGAGAACCGTCTACATCTGCGTCTGTCATAATAATGATCTTGTTATAGCGAAGCTTTGAAAGATCATACTCTTCTTGACCAATGCCGGCCCCAAGAGCGGAGATAATGGTCCTTATCTCGTTGCTTGAGAGCATCTTGTCAAATCGGGCCTTTTCAACATTTAAAATCTTTCCCTTTAACGGTAAAATCGCCTGAAACCTTCTATCCCTTCCTTGCTTTGCAGACCCACCCGCTGAATCTCCCTCCACAAGAAACAACTCTGCCATGGCAGGGTCTCTTTCCTGACAGTCAGCAAGCTTTCCCGGGAGAAAGGTATCAGATAAAATTCCTTTTCTTCGGGTTAACTCCCGCGCCTTGTGCGCTGCCTCCCGCGCCTTTGCAGCCTCCACTGCCTTATTTAAAATATTTTTAATAATAGCCGGCTTTTCCTCGAAAATAATGGTAAGTTTTTCATTAATAAGGTTTTCAACTAACCCCTTAACCTCACTGTTTCCGAGTCGGCCTTTGGTTTGACCTTCGAATTGCGCGTCTCTGAGTTTAACACTAATAATGCCTGTTAACCCTTCTCGTACATCATCACCAGTAAGTCTTACGGTCTTATTGTGCTGATTACCCTGAAGGTAGGCGTTTATACTTCTTGTTAATGCTGCTTTAAACCCGATCAGATGGCTTCCGCCCTCCCTTGTGTTTATATTATTAGCAAAGGAAAATATCTTTGGTATATACGATTGGTTATATTGAAACGCTACCTCAATACTCACACCATTTCTTTCTCCGTTTATATAAATCGGTTTAGGGTGTACAACGTCTTGGTTTCGGTTTAAATACTCCACAAAAGATACGATACCGCCTTTATAAAAAAATTCCTTTTCTTTTTGTGTTTTATCATCGTGAACGGTTATCTTTAAACCGGTATTAAGAAATGCCAACTCTCTCATTCTTTGACAAATAATATCAAAACTAAAATCAATGCTGTTAAATATCTCTTTATCGGGTTTAAAATGGATAGTAGTTCCCCTCCTTTTTGTTTTACCAATAACCTCTAAAGGGGTGACGGTAACACCCTTTTCATACCTTTGGTGATACACATTACCATTTAAATATACCTCTACCTCAAGATACTTTGAAAGTGCGTTTACCACTGAAACACCGACACCGTGTAAGCCACCGGACACTTTATAGCTTTTATCATCAAACTTACCTCCGGCATGGAGCTTGGTCATCACGACCTCAAGAGCTGGTATTTTTTCGGATTTATGAATATCTACTGGTATACCCCTACCGTTATCTTTTACAGTGATACTATTATCACTTAATATTTCGATATCTATTTGATCGCAGTACCCTGCCAAAGCTTCGTCTACACTATTGTCAACAACCTCATATAGTAAATGATGAAGTCCTTCTGTTGAGGTATTCCCAATATACATCGCTGGTCTCTTTCTAACGGCCAGTAAGTCTTTTAAAACTTTAATATTTGAGGCAGTGTATTTTTTTTTATCTGTCATCCCTTAAACCCTCATCGGCATAATT